>CANETI010000299.1 GCA_947440715.1 Planctomycetota bacterium
CGCGCAGGAAAAAACTGCTGGTGGTATTTTCTTACCAGAAAACGCCAAAGAAAAACCGCAAGAAGGTAAAGTCTTGGCCGTTGGCCCAGGCAAATTACTCGACGACGGCAGCCGCTCGAAACCAGATGTTGCCGTTGGCGACCTGATTTTGTTCGGCAAATACAGCGGCACGGAATTGACCGTCGACGGCGTCGAAGTCATTATTCTACGCGAAAGCGATTTACTCGCGAAGTTGGGCTAATTTCGCTTGGGGGGCTCAGCCCCCCAAGAACGGCCCTTCGGGCCTGCCCCTCATTCTTTTTTTAATCACATAAACAAACATACATTCAAGGAATAACACAATGGCTAAACAGCTCATGTTCGGCGAAGACGCTCGCCGCAAGATTCTGACTGGCATTCAAACCCTTAACGACGCCGTGAAAGTCACGATGGGACCGACTGGTAAAGTCGTCATCATCGAAAAATCATTTGGCGCACCGAACGTCACCAAAGACGGCGTGACCGTTGCTAAAGAAATCGAATTCAAAGACCCATTTGAAAATATGGGCGCACAAATGGTTAAAGAAGTGGCCGATAAATCATCGAAGGTTGCTGGCGACGGCACCACCACTGCGACCGTGCTGACCGAAGCCATCTTCCGTGAAGGCTTAAAAGTTACCGCCAGCGGCGCGAACCCAACTGAAGTGAAAAAAGGCATCGACAAAGCGGTTGAAGCCGCGGTCAAAGAAATCGCCAAGCTCGCGACCAAAATCAAAAGCTCAGCCGAAATCGCTCAAGTCGGTACCATCAGCGCGAACTCAGATGAAGAAATCGGCAAATTATTAGCCGACGCGATGGACAAAGTTGGCAAAGACGGCGTCATCACCGTCGAAGAAGCCAAGAGCACCGAAACCAAGCTCGACTTAGTTGAAGGCATGCAGTTTGATAAGGGCTACATCAGCCCGTATTTCGCCGCTGGCGCCGACAACCAAGAAGTGAACTTGGAAAAGCCTGCGATTCTGATCTACGAAAAGAAGATCAGCAACTTGCGCGAATTCCTGCCCCTGCTCGAAAAAGTCGCTCAAGGCGGCAAGAGCTTGTTGGTCATCGCTGAAGAAGTCGAAGGCGAAGCCTTGGCCGCTTTAGTGGTCAACAAATTACGCGGCATTTTAAATGTCTGCGCCGTCAAAGCCCCAGGCTTCGGCGACCGTCGTAAAGAAATGCTCAAAGACATCGCCGTCTTGACCGGTGCGAAATTTATCGCTGAAGACCTCGGCGAAAAATTAGAAAATGTCGAACTCGCCGATCTCGGCAGTGCCAAAGTCGTGACCGTGGATAAAGAAAATACCACCATCATCGAAGGCGCTGGCAAGAAAGCCGACATCACCGCCCGCATCAATCAGATCAAACAACAAATCGATGGTACCACCAGCGATTACGATCGTGAAAAATTGCAGGAACGCTTGGCCAAGCTCTCTGGCGGCGTCGCTGTCATCAACGTTGGTGCAGCCACCGAACCAGAAATGAAAGAAAAGAAAGCCCGCATAGAAGACGCCCTGCACGCCACCCGCGCAGCCGTTGAAGAAGGCATCGTCGCCGGCGGCGGCGTGGCTTTACTGCGCACCAAAAAGGTGATCGCAGAATTGGCCAAAGGCCTCGAACACGACCAACGCTTAGGCGCCGAAATCGTCCTGCGCGCCGTCGACGCCCCAGCCAAGCAGATCGCTGCCAACGCTGGCCAAAATGGCGCCGTCATTATCGCTGAAATCCTCAGCAATAAGAACGCCAACTACGGCTACAACGCCCGCACCGGCGAATACGAAGACCTGGTCAAAGCCGGCGTCGTCGACCCCGCCAAAGTCACCCGCGTCGCGCTGCAAAATGCCGCGTCGATCGCCGGACTGATGCTGACGGTCGAAGCGATGATCACGGATTTGAAAGATGAAGAAGCGCCTATCGCTGGCGCGGTGTACTAAGCTTCGAATAAAAATCGGCCAGGCATTTGAAAAAATGCCTGGCGCCGGAAATGAAAAGACCTCCCAGCCGATTGGCTGGGAGGTCTTTTTTTTCACCGATTCTTTAAGAACGCTAGGCTATTCGGTTTTCGCAGAACCACGACAAAACCACTGATAGGTGTCCGCTATGCCCTGCTCTAATTTTATTCGTGCCTGCCATCCGAGCGAAGACATCCTGGACACATCCATTAATTTACGCGGCGTTCCATCAGGTTTAGAGCTATCCCAAATAATGTCACCACGATGTCCAACCGCTGACTGAATTAAGATCGCCAACTCGGCAATCGTAACGTCAGTACCACAGCCGATATTGATTATGTCGCCTGGAACCTGGCCTGCGCTCACGTTAGCGAGCACGTGAAGGCAAGCATCGGCAAGATCATCGACATGCAAAAATTCACGCCGTGGAGTACCACTCCCCCATAAGGTCACAGGGACGTGTCCCGCAAGCTTGGCCTCATGAAATTTACGCATCATCGCAGGCAAGACGTGGCTGCTGTGCAAATCGAAATTATCACCTGGGCCGTAAAGGTTAGTTGGCATCACCGAAAGCCAATTAGTCTTATATTGGCGATTGCAGCTTTCGATCAATTTAACGCCGGCAATTTTAGCAATGGCGTATGGTTCGTTGGTTTGTTCTAGCGCGCCAGTTAAAAGACTGTCTTCGCGCATAGGCTGCGGCGATAATTTTGGATAAATACACGACGAGCCCAGGAAAAGTACTCGCGAGATATGATGCACACGACAAGCTTCGATGAGGTTTAATTCTATCGATAAATTTTCGGCAATAAAATCATACCGATACGTGTCATTCGCCAAAATACCGCCCACCTTTGCCGCCGCGATAATAACGATGGACGGTTTCGTTAACGAAATAAAATGAGCTACGGCAGACGCATCACGTAAATTTAATTCTTGACGCGTTTGCGTGAGCGTCTCAATGCCACGGGCATCACAAACACGCACCAAGGCCGAGCCAACTAAACCACGGTGACCGGCAATGAAAATCGGTGACGATAATTTATTCACGACTCGGATTCACCGAAAAGCCAGCCTGGCGTTGGACCTGTTCGCGTTTGGCTAAATCACAATCAGTGTTCATCATTTCTTCGACTAACTGCTCCAACGTGGTGGTTGGCTTCCAACCTAATTGCGCATGTGCCTTAGTTGGATCACCAAGCAGCGTTTCCACTTCTGCTGGGCGGAAATACCGTGGGTCGACCCGCACAATGACGCGACCATCTGCCGTTACGCCACATTCCTCAAGGCCCTGGCCTTGCCAACGCACCGCTAAATTAACCTGGGCACAACATAATTCAACAAAACGACGCACACTCTCTTGGCGGCCAGTTGCGATGACAAAATCTTCCGCCTTGGTTTGCTGTAACATGCGCCATTGCATCTCGACATAATCACGCGCGTGCCCCCAATCACGCTTAGCATCCAAATTACCTAGATAAAGACAGCTGTCTAAACCAAGACTAATGCGGGCAATGGCTCGACTGATTTTTCGCGTCACAAACGTTTCACCACGACGCGCACTTTCGTGATTAAATAAAATGCCATTACAGGCATACATGCCATAGGCTTCACGATAATTCACCGTAATCCAATACGCATACAATTTGGCACAGGCATACGGACTACGCGGATAAAATGGCGTAGTTTCACGCTGGGGAATTTCTTGTACTAAGCCGTATAATTCTGAAGTGGAGGCTTGATAGAAGCGCGAAGACAAACCCAGTGAACGAATTGCTTCTAATAAACGCAACGTCCCCAAGCCATCGACATCTGCGGTATATTCTGGTTGTTCAAAGCTCACTGCCACATGGCTCATGGCGCCTAAATTATACACTTCATCTGGTCGCACTTGCGCCATCAGACGCAACAACGCGCCGCCGTCGGCTAAGTCACCATAGTGTAAATGCAGGCGTCGATCTTTGGTCTGCGGATCTTGATATAAGTGATCGATGCGTTCGGTATTAAACGACGA
>CANETI010000300.1 GCA_947440715.1 Planctomycetota bacterium
ACCTGGCGTCTGCACCAACACCGACTCAGGAGGCGTAATTTCTGACGGAATTACCCCCTCACCAAATGGGTGAACGGGAAACGGAGAGGATGATTGCATTTTTCCAGTCGAATGCGACTAGAGGAGGCGGGCAACTGCTTTTTTCAGGCTCAAGCATCTTTATTAGTAACGGGCGGCGGCCGCCTGGTCTACAGTACCTGCACGCCGTATCAGGCGGAAAACGAAGGCGTTATTCAGCAATTTTTAGCCTCGCATCCCGGTTGGCAGGTGGTTCCATTGACGTTGCCTGGGTGCGATGTCGATTTAGTCGGCCTGGGTGCAATTCGTCTGTGGCCGCAACGTCAAGGTACCGAACCATTTTTTGCCTGTCTGTTACGTGCTCCAGAAGGAGCTGACGGTCGTGGCTCTTTGGAGGGAAATTTGCCTCCGCGCAATATCATAGTCGAGCGTTGGCTTGAAAATAGCGCCCTTTACGGTTGGTATAATGGTCGCAGTTATTTCATCGCGAGTCAGCAAGCTGCTTCGTGCGCATTGCCGTCTGAGGCGCGCGGTTTAATTCTTATGCATGGTGAGCACGATATCGAACCATGGGCAGCACAAGCCTTGATGGATCGTGGTGCGTCCGCGCAGGTAATTACCCAGGCGCAGGCATTGGCACTCTGGAGTGGTCAGCCTCAAATCTTGCCTGAATCAGAAACAAATCTCGCACGCAGTGAAACCGGAGCACCAATCGGGATATTGACCGGACCAATCACGGCACGTCGCTTACAAATGCCGAGCCGTTTATTGCGTTCAAAGTTGTTCTGATGAAGATTGAAATTAATTGCCGAGGCCCAGAAGCCCAAACGTAAATAAATATCCGAAGGCGATAAGGCTCTCTTCTATTTCTCCGTAGCGGGTGGAGCTGCCGTTGGTCCATCAGGAGCAGGCTGATCAGTGCTGGTTGGAGCACTGGGTGCCGAGGTCGGGTGTTTCTTTTGGCCATCAGCAAATAGATAACCAGCGATAGCCAGAGAGACTAAACCAATCAACAACAACCATACGATCATACGTTCACGGGTAGTAGTATGGACCACTGTTTTGCCATCAATTTCGCTACTTTTACTACCTAAACGGTTTTCTAAGAAATTGACGATATTACGGAAATCGCTGGTGCCACTGCCTGACGAAGCTGCTGCCGTGGAAGAACCTTTAGATTTAGTATAAACTCCGGTAACTAAGCGACGTACATCAGCCACCACTTCACGCGCATTTTGATAACGCTCCTCACGCTTGGTCGCCATTAATTTTTTAATAATTGCGACAGTGGATTTACTACAGGCAGTGGGTAAGGCAAAGTTGGCTCGACCGCCGATATGCCCTTGAGCAACTTCGGCAATCGAACCGCTGTATGGCAATTGGCCAAAAATTAATTGGTAACCAATGACTCCTAAAGCATATAAATCGCACCGATGATCAGGATTTTGACCAGGGATGAGACTTTCCGGTGCCATGTAGGCAGGGGAGCCAACCAGTACTTTTTCACGAGTGAGTGCAGCGGCCCCATCTTCCTTAGCGAGACCGAGGTCGGCTATTTTTAGCACACCTTTTCGATTGAGCATGAGATTCGCCGGTTTGAGATCGCGATGCACAATACCTTCATCATGCGCTACCGTGAGCGCATTAGCGACCGAGAGCAAAACCCGATGTACGGTTTGTTCGCTCACCGGTTCGTTTCGTCGCCGGAGATATTCATCAAAAGAATATCCATCGACTAACTCCATGACCATATACGGCGTACCATCTTTATCACCGAAATCGAGTACTCGAACAATACTCGGATGATTTAATCGTGCGACCATTTGCGCTTCACGGCGAAAGCGTTCGGCGTAATTATTCGCCATACTATTTTTGGTTTGAACCTTGAGGATTTTTACGGCGACATCGAGGCCAAGGGTTAAGTGTTTTCCCTGATAAACCACGCCCATCGCGCCTTCACCAAGAAATTTATCAAGACGAACGTGACCTAATACATCACCAGAAGAGAATTCGCTCACCGACGGCCTCCGCGGATGTTACCCGCTAATTGATCAAGTTGCCCCGACGTATGCCGGACTGAATCAAGATTTTTGATAATGCGTGGAAGGGTATTGGTCAGTGTTGTTATACGATCTTGAACCAAATTAATCAAATCCGCGAGCATGGCAGTTTGTCCAGTCTGATTATTGCTGTCACGCAGGAATTCTAAGACATGTTCTAAACAGGCGCGAGTCGCCTTTAATTCATCCAGTGATGCGTTTGCAGACAAGGAACCAAGATGTTGTTGTTCGAATAGGGTGTGTTTCAGATTTTCAATAGCAGAGACCCAATGTTCGGCGTTTTCTTTCATATGTGACTGCCGAGTAAGCAACGCTTTTATCGAGCGCGCGAGTGCGATAAGATCGCCTTCGCGCACATTATCCAACGACAAGGATTTTTCTTTTCCTGCAACGGCACTCATAACCGCATTGGTTAGGGTTAAAATAGGATCATCCACTTTATGTTCGCTATAATTCATGCCGACTTCTTCTTCCGCAGGACCAATGCGTAAACTGGTCATGCGCCCCACGATTTTCCATAGCAATAAGCCCATTAAATAACTCCAAAGGCAGCAAACGACGGCACCACCAATTTGAATCAAAATCAAATTCCCACGACTAATTTCCCACATGGTGAGATAACTGGCATCGCAAAATATGCCTGTACAAACGACACCCGCAAACCCCGCCATGCCGTGCACTGGCACCGCCCCAACAGCATCATCTAGCTGTAGTTTCTCCATCAGTTTACAGCCAAATACCACCGTAGCTCCGCCGATACATCCAATAATAGCTGACGCCGTTGGTGACACGACATCAGCCCCCGCAGTAATTGCCACTAATCCGCCTAAGAGTCCATTTAATATGAGATCGGCTTCTGCTAATCCGCTTATGGCCCACACTAATAACATGGCTGCGAAGCCAGCAAAACAGGCGGCAAGCAAGGTGTTAACAATGATGGTAGCTGTTTGCGGTCCAAGTGGCGCAGAGCCGCCATTAAATCCGACCCAACCAAAAATTAGAATAACGACACCGATTGAAACGAGTGGTAAACTAGAGGCGTGAATGCGATGTGCTTTTCCTTGTGCATCAAAACGCCCAAGTCTGGCACCGATCACTTGAATGCCTGCGAGGGTGACGCCCGCGCCAATCATATGCACGACCGATGAACCCGCGAAATCATGAAATTTTAATTGGGCCATCCACCCACCGCCCCAGACCCAATGGCCATAGATCGGATAAATTACTAAGGCGATTCCCAGTGTTACCAGAACGTAGGCCATAAAACGACAACGTTCGGCAATCCCACCCGAAATAATGGTGGCTGCCGTATTGCAGAAGGTCATTTGGAATAAGAAATAAGCCATAGTCGTCGCGCCGACAGCCGTAGTGGCCAGGTCGATGTTAGACAAAAATAGAGTTGGTGTGCCGATAACCCCCCATCCACCAACCGATACACTGGCGCCAAACATTATCGAATAGCCGACGACAAAAAACGCGGCTGAAGAGATGCATAAATCAATAATGTTTTTCAATGCAACGTTGATCGAATTTTTATAACGAACCGAACCCGATTCGACCGCAGCAAAACCGGCTTGCATGAGTAAAACCAGGCCAGAAGCCATAATGAGCCATGCCAACTTGGCGAGGTCTTCGGCTCCGGTAATTCCGGCAGCAAGGGCGTTTGCATCCATGAAGCGATATCTCCTTGCCGTCTCGAATTCGCCTAGGATGGCGTTGACGGGCGAGGACAGTAGCGACTTGCATCAGTGTTCGTCAAGTTAGTCGTTTATGTAATATAAATAAACATAAGTTGAAAGAGAGTAGGTAAAACTAATAGTAAATGCCTTCAGGTAATTTTACCTACGAAACAAATGTTTATTATCAATGCATTTTCTGTAGCGCCGGATGGAATTCTACT
>CANETI010000301.1 GCA_947440715.1 Planctomycetota bacterium
TAAAATAAATACGACGGCGAAAATCCACCACGCCGTGGCATTTTCGTTCGGTGCCTGAGTACGGGTCCAAGCGGGTCGCGCTGGCGGTAATTGCGCCGGAGCGCTTTCTAATCCCACCTGCACAATAACGGCAGCAGCAGCGATAGAAGAGGTGTCAGCACCAGTGCGAATGGTTAACGTCGGACGCGGTAACTCCCACGTACCATTTTGTTGTGCCGCCACGGTAATGCGGAACACGCGTCGTTCTTCTTGTCCACTACTGAATTTTTGTGGTGGCGGTAAATCCGTAACGAAAGCCATGACAAAATCGCGTGCTGGGTCAGGTTCACCGTCAGCCGACACCACCACGGCCGACGTTGGCCAGCGATAGGTGACGGTAGCAGTGAGGGTGTCACCAATCGTAATCGCCGTTTTATCAACGGTTAATTCGACACCAAAATGCGCAATGGTTGGTTTTGCGGCGGGAGCATCTTTAACCTGTTCTGTCGGTGCTGCCGGAGCAGGGGGGGCAACATCACCTGCCGTTAACGATAGGGATACGCATAAAAGCGTCAGCGCGATGAACACACAGCTCATCTTTTTGCCAAATAAACCAAGGAAATTAACAGACGAGCGAAAATTACCCACGTATCCTCCGACGTCGCTCACGGAAAAATCGCGACAAGGCGGTGAAGGCGGATTGGTCGGTGCGTAATTCCACTAAATCGCAGTCAGCACCACGGAACGCCTTCAAGACGTCGCCGCGCGCACCCGCATACGCACGCTCGTAACGTTGACGGGCAGCTTTTCCGCCAGCGAAAACGCCCATCTCGTGACCTTCCGTATTTTGCAATACGAATGGTGATGAGGTCGCGGGCAACGTCCGTTCGGCGGGATCGCACACCCGTAATCCAACCACGTCATGACGCCGACTCGCGCGCGCGAGCGCATCGTTGAAGCGCAAATCAATTGCGCCACGGGTAAACAGGAAGTCACTAATTAAAAAACACACGGAGCGTCGTTTGCTGACGCGCACCAATTCATCGAGTGCATGTCCAAGATCCGTCGGTCTGGTCGTGGCTGGCGCGGCTAACACTTCTCGCAGTAATCGTCCCACATGTCCACGACCTTTGCGGGCCGGAAGATGTAATTCCGTTTGATCGCTGAACGTGACCAATCCAATGCGGTCGTTATTGCGTAAAGCGGTCACGGCAACAACCGCAGCCGCTTCGGCAGCTAACGCTAATTTAGCACGCGGAGAGACGCCGGGAATCGCGCCAAAACGCATCGATCCACTGACGTCGACTAACAGGATTAAATTTAATTCACGTTCTTCGCGAAATACTTTCACATAGGGCGAACCAGCGCGAGCCGTAACGTTCCAGTCGATCTGGCGCACATCATCACCAGCGGAATATTCGCGGACCTCTTCAAACGCCATTCCCTGCCCACGAAACGCCGAACGATAAGGCCCCGCAGCGAGCGAAGATACCAAGCGATTGGTGCGTAATTCAATCTTTTTAACCTGGCGCAAAACTTCTGTAAGCGCGTCATTATTTGAAGATGGAGAGCGAGGAGCGGCGGCGGTCATAAGACGTCGTATTCCCACGAAGTGACGCAATTCAGCGCACCCGTCTGTTGTATAGCCTGTCCTATTTGTAGGTCACTCATGCAACGTACGATCACGTAATTATTTCCCTAAGCAGTAGACTTCCGGACTTCCGGACCCCCGGACTTCCGGACATCGAACCGAGGCAATCCCTATGGAACTTGCACATGTTCGAGTAATCGCTCAACCAGCGCATCGCTCGACAATGATTCGGCTTCTGCTTCATACGACGGATGCAGGCGATGACGTAAAACATCAGCGGCGATGGCTTTGACATCTTGCGGCGTGACAAAACCGCGCCCATCTAAAAAGGCTTGTGCGCGTGCGGCAATAGCCAGCGAAATGGTGGCGCGCGGACTGGCGGGCACATCAATCATGCCGACGAGGGAAGTGATGCCGACACCTTTGGGATCGCGGGTGGCGCGCACTAATTTAACGCAATAATCTTTAATGCGATCATCCATATGCACGTTATCAAGCATGCGCTGGGCAAGTTGTAATTGTTCGATGGTGAGCACGCGATTCACGATGGCGCCGTCTCGGTTGAGTGCGCGATCTAGAATGAGACGCTCTTCGCTCTCGATTGGATAATCGACTTTTACCTTCATTAAAAAACGGTCGGTTTGCGCTTCCGGAAGTGGATATGTTCCTTCTTGTTCCAAAGGATTTTGCGTCGCGAGCACTAAAAATGGTTTCGGTAGCGGAAAGGTTTCGTCGCCAATGGTCACTTGGCGTTCTTGCATCGCTTCGAGCAACGCCGATTGGACTTTCGCCGGGGCGCGATTGATTTCGTCGGCTAGAACAATTTGAGCAAAAATAGGACCTAAGCGGGTGGTAAATTCACCACCGGCATAAATGCGCGTACCAACAATATCCGCTGGCAATAAATCGGGAGTAAACTGTATGCGGCTAAATTTAGCCGCCATCGCTTGGGCCAAGGTTTTCACCACCGTGGTCTTGGCCAACCCAGGAACCCCTTCGAGCAACAAATGGCTGTCGCATAACAGCCCAATGAGCAGGCGACGTACGAGGTCGCGTTGGCCAACCAGGACTTTACCGATTTCGGCTTCGACTAGGCGTATAGGTTGGGCGGCATCCGCAAAAGCAGCAGCAGGGGCGTTCATTGGCAACTCCAAGGACGAATAAGGACGTCGCACACTAGCTAGCCTTTCACGTCTGCCAACGCAGGGGCTGTGGGGGCAGGGGGTTAGGTGAGAGAGCCAGGAGGTTCGGGGGCTGAAGGCCAGGTCGGGTTGAACAAGGGCAATTCATTAGCCCGCATTCCCCTCATTATTCCAGACATTTCTCAGGCTAAAGGGCGCTTTTCACCAGCTATACGAGATCTCAGTGACTTGTTTATCGAGCGCCGCCGGTTCAGTAACGGGGCGATTACACATCATTCCAATGCACAAATAGGCGGTGGCTTTGCCCTGCACCTTTGGGACTGGCACCATGGCAGGAAAGCGTTTACGCAGTTCCTTTTGCACGGGATCAGCTGCGTGGGTGACGATCACGAGGTGTGGTTGGTAACGGCGATGGGCGGTGGAAAATAACGCGCGCGTGTCGATGGCAGCGGGATCGCCGACGATGGTTAAATGAGGACTGGGACCAAGTTGCTGATCAATGGCGCAAAGCAGCCCAGGGTTTTGCAGGAGGTCGCCGCCGTTTTTCGTGATCGCTGTTGTTAGCAGAACCTTGGCGCGCTCACGAAATGCATCATCGTCTGTGATTGTTGTGAGTCGCAATAAATTGATGATGCCCAGTTCTTTCGGTATTTGGCTTAGGTCATTCAACCGATACGTAACCGTCGCTTCATCCCAAAACTCCCGATCCATCCGATCTTGAAGATTAATGGCGGCGGCCAACCACCGGGCTTCGCCTGCGGCCTGATAGAGCGCCAATGCCCCGTGCATGACTGACAGGCAATCATCGGCAGTCGTACAGCGCGTCAGCAGGAATTCCTCAGTCTGTGCCGCAGCGGTGTAATAATCCTGATTGCCGAATACGACAGAGCCACGCGCTAAGGCCGCGACCATCAGTCCATTCCAGGACGGATTGAGCATCTCACGAACCGGGGGTTGGTTTACTGGCTGAGTCGTGGTTAGCGCATCAGTCTCAGCAAATCCCCCCGTGGCCAGACGCAAATCACGCAAGACAAACGTGAATAATCCTTTGGCAACATCAGCCGCTTCGCGGGAGCCGTCATGTCCACCAATTTGTACGGCATCCATAAGCACTTCTGCAATACATGCCTGTTCTAATAACGATTTATGTGGCTGAGATTGAGCGCTCGGATCAGCAGAGAAAAATCCACCACGCACCGTATCGTGACGCGGGCTTTTGATGACCGAATGCCAATACTTGGCGGCAACGTCCAAGGTCGGTTTA
>CANETI010000302.1 GCA_947440715.1 Planctomycetota bacterium
ATTGCCACGCAACCTGATCAAATGGATCCACCGCTAAGACCCAGCCGGGTTGGACTACCCAGCGAATAGCTAAATGGGCAGCGGGTGGCGTTGCCGTTGTTGTGGTTGGGATTGCTGTGCCAGGCGATGTTAATTGTAAGGTGGTGTCGACTTCAGGACCGAGACCGGACAACAATAATGCCACGGACAGTCGACGCGCATCATCATATTGAATTGGAATTAACTGAGTGATGCCTAAAAAATCAGAGAGGTGACCACGATCGAAAGCCAAATTTGCGGCATATTGGACATGCTCTAAAGCGGTTGGCGCGGGCAAAAAGGCAACCGCTAAGCGTGTTCGTTCGTGAGTCGATAAATTTGGCGTTAATAACGTGTGGTAACGTGCATCAAGTCGGGCTAGCGTTTGTTTGCGTTGATTTTCGGGTAAACGTGCGAGCGCCTTCGGTAACGACATCGTCCAGCGGAAAGATAACCCGCTATTATTTGCATCTGGACGAGCGATGGGCGCGAGAAACGCGGTAATTGGCAATGATTCTAAAGACGCGGTGTCGCCACGAACCAGATCAATAAGTGCTTTATCAATTATTTGCTGTTGTTCTCCGGCCAGGGCCATGGGGCGAATATCTGACAGCGTGGGTTCAACAGCCTGACTTAGCCAAGGCAGGAGGAGTGTTAGTTGTGTTATCGCGATAAACCGCCCAATTCGCATGACTCATATCTAACATCAATACGCGGTGAAGGAACGCTGGCGCAGCGAAGGCTTGCGTTAGCGAGCGATACGGCACCCTTATGCGCCTCATGACACCGGTAGAACTGCTCGAAGATCACGCACGTCGTCCACGTAATGTCGGTAAATTACTCAACGCGACGGCCGTTGGTGATGTTGGCTCCATTGTTGTCGGCGATGCACTGCGTTTTTATATCCAGGTCGCGGGCGGAAAAATTACTCAGGCAAAATACCAAGTCTTTAATTGTGCTGACCAAGTGGCCGCCACTTCGGTTTTGACCGAAGTGGCGATCGGAAAAACGCTCGCTGAAGCGCGCAAACTAGCGCATGCCGAGGTCTGTGCACATTTGGGTGGACTCGATCATAGTTTATTGCCGCCACGTTTGTGGGCTGTTGATGGTCTTTTGTCGGCAGTGGCTGCCTTTGAACGCGATGATGTGGTTACTGATGCGGAATTAGATCCGATACTCTGTCGCTGTTTTGGCATTAGCGAAGAAACGGTTCGCCAAGCGGTGCGCGTGTCTGGATGTACGACCAGTGAACAAGTGATTGGTGCGACTGGCGCGGGTACCGGATGTGGTACGTGTCGTGCAGATATTCCGAAACTCATTGAAGAAACGACACAACCACAAGCCGCAGTAAAAACAGCCGCGACAGCGGCGAAAAACGGCCCAAGCGGTCGTATTCAAACGCTGTTGCGCATCCAACGTGCGGTAGATCAACGTTTGGCGGCAGGATGGCAAACTCAGGGAGCGGTGGTTGAATTATGGGATTTTGACGGACGCATGGTCAAAGTCCGCACCAGCGGTGCGCTCAAAGAAAATGAAGAATTGCGTCGCGCGGTATTGGCCGAGTTGGAACAATTAATTAAAGCGGAAATTGATCCTTCAATTGGCGTCGAAGCGTAGTTTCAGCGCTAAAGAAGCATAATAAATTGAATTAAGCGCCGGCTAAGTGGCGAGCAATACGAGCGCGATCATCGGCGGATAAATAACGCTTTCCGTTAATATCGTTGACCAATAAATAATCGGCAGCTTCACTAATAGTAATAATCGGGACGACAGGGACCTGTTGTTCCTGCGTAATTTCTTGAATGGCGGTGAGTGAGCCCGATCCTTTTTCTTGACGGTCAACGGCAACCACGGCACCAGCGATGGTAACGCCAGTTGGGCGTAATTTGGCCAGTGATTCTCGTAATGCAGTGCCAGCCGTCAGTACGTCGTCGACAATCACAATCCGAACTCCAGGGCGCAGCGGTGCACCAACAAATAATCCGCCATCCCCGTGATCTTTCACTTCCTTGCGATCATAAGTCCAGCCAATGCTGCGTTGGACTAATTGTTCGTAAGACGCAGCGGCAGCCAAAGCGAGGGGAATGCCTTTATAGGCTGGCCCAAAGATGACGGCGACGTCATCGCCAAAGTGACGACGAATCGTATCCGCATAGGCCAAACCTAAACGAGCTAAATCTCCACCTTGGTTGAAACAACCCGTATTAATAAAATACGGGCTTTTTCGGCCACTCTTTAAAGTGAAGTCACCAAATTTTAGGGCTTCGCGGGCAACTAATAAGTTGACGAAGGCGCGTTGCGCATCGCTAATCATTGAATCAGTCAACGATTTCGACGCTAAAGCGATCGCCTTGTTTGACTTTATTGACGATGGCTTGATCTGCCGCGCCAACAATACGACCAAAGACGGTGTGTACGCCGTCTAAATGAGGGGTAGCGCAATGCGTAATAAAGAATTGGCTGCCACCGGTGTTTGGTCCGGCATGCGCCATGCTCAACGTTCCTGGGCCGTGTCGTTCAGGGTTGGATGCGCCCAATTCACATTTTATTTTGTACCCTGGGCCACCGGTGCCAGGTTGGCCAGCAGCGCCTTCGCGACTATTTGGGCAACCGCCTTGGACCATAAAATTACTGATAACGCGGTGGAAAGCGAGTTTGTCGTAAAAGCCTGCTTTGGCCAATTTTATGAAATTTTCGACCGTCTTGGGAGCCGTTTTGTCGAACAAAGCAATGGTGATATCGCCATGGGGAGTATGGAAAATGGCTTTAGGCATAAAGGATCCGTAAAAAAGCGTGGTTAGAAGAGATTGAGGAAATTTGCCGATGAAGAATCGACAAGCGCGGGGCGCATGCTCAGCGTGATATTGTCGACAGCAAGCAGGTGATCGTTTAGGGCCCGACGCTCGTGTAAGCTCGCGCCTGTTTATTACTTTGGGCAGCAGCAGCGTAACGACCTGGATCACGGCGAACGGCATCACCAGCAGCGGCATTTGCGACACCAACCATGATAGTTTCGGCTGGTTGCACGATTAAAATTTCAACGGGAATTGGCGCAATAGCCGGATCAACGAAACCACCAGTGACGGGGCAAATCGAATTGACTGACGCAAGTTTTGTCGCTTCTTGAGTTATACGACGTTCAGCGCGGACCTGTTCTTCCACGACTTGTTGCTCTGCGATGGCAGCAGTAATTTTTTCAGTTGCAGCCTGATTAACGGTGGCTTTTGGGGTTGTTTTGGTTTTGCCACAGCCGGTCATGCTCAGCACGAGCGCCGTCGAAATTAAGCAGGTCACTACAGCACGCATGTGAGGCTCCTCCGTGGCATCATGAGCGTCATTGCCCTGAGCCCAGTGGCGATAGCGGGTAGCGCGAGGGAGTGTGGCAAGCTGTCGCAAATAGTTGAAGGAGAGAGAGTTAGTCGTAACCAAAGCTGGATCAGCGAGAGAAGAAATAAAAATCCCCCGGTTTTGCCGGGGGATTTTGTCTGGTGCCCAAGATCGGAGTCGAACCGATAAGACCGTGAGGTCGGTGGATTTTGAATCCACTGCGTCTGCCAATTCCGCCACTCGGGCTGAGGGCGCGCAAGGTAGGAGCCCATTTGTGCTCTGCAACTAGCAGCCCGAGCACCTTTCATGGGCGATGAAAGGTGCTCTTAGTCCGAGTCAGGACACTTAGCTGACTTCTACGGAATCCCGCAACTTGGGACCAGGACGTAACAGCGCCTGTGTCCGCATCCCTAACGCACGAGGCATCGAGGACTCAAACACCGCTGCACTCGTTGGCAATTACTAAATAGCGACTTTAAACACCAATTTTCGATACGAGACGGCAGCATCGCCCGGATTACAACAGGGTTTATGTGCGTCTTCGGGCCAAAAAATAGCGAACTCATGCGGACGGACTAATAAGCGCGTCGAGATATCTGAA
>CANETI010000303.1 GCA_947440715.1 Planctomycetota bacterium
CCTGGGTATGTTGTTTATAGGGGTTTAATCCAAGCTATATATGCTTCGTCATTTAGGACTTTCATTAACCGCCCTACACATTCCCCGCTTCGTCCAGCACATGATCCGCGACCATCAACGGTGTATCTGGTAGACGGACCATGAGGGCTAAGGCATCAGATGGGCGGCAATCGACGGTGACATTTTTGTCCTCGTCGCCGTTGCTGTTGCCCATCACGATTTGGGCGAAGAAGGTGCCTTCCTTCAAATCAATAATACGTACTTCGGTAAATTGTAGGCCAACCGCGTTGACGACTTGAATAAATAAATCGTGGGTCAGCGGGCGTGAAAATTTTTGTCCCTTGACCGCGCGGTCAATGGCCATCGCTTCCATTGGACCAATGACGATCGGAATGCGGCGAATGCCGTCACGTTCGGCCACAAAGATGACGAACTGATTGTCTTGATCATCGATGAGGATTTGCGACAGGAAGCACGGTTTTAGAGCCATGTGGTTATTCTTTTACTGGGGTGACATCGACCTGGTCGATGATGGCGCGGATGTCTGCTGGACTAATACGGGCGATATCAACACGCGCCGCATTAGCCGCACCGGCGGCTGCAGCATAGCGTAATTGATCGATGAGCGTCATGCCAGATAAACGGGCGTGGGCTAAGGCGGCGACGTAACAATCACCGCTGCCAACGGGGTTAATGGTTTTTATTTTTGGCGGTTTAACGCGGAAGCGGCCTTCCGGATGGCGAATTTTTAATTCATTGCCGCCATCGCTTAAATGTAATTCACGGCAGGGCAGCCAGCGACGACCTTTGCCGTATTCTTCTTTATTTGGTTTAGCAAATGCTGGTGGATTGGCGCCAATTAACGCTTCATCCATCACCGCGCCATAGGCATCTACCCAACAGGTGACTTTTTCTAAGGCGCAAATATCCAGCACTTGGCGATATAATCCGTTGCAGGTGTCATGTGGCACCGAGCCGCCAATTAAAACTAAATCTGCTTCGCTCACCATGGCGCGCATTTGTTGCATCATGGTGCCGAGTTCTGCGGTCGTCACTGGTGACCCATGTTCCAATACGGATGTACAACCGCCGCGTTCCGGATCGATGGTAATAAAACCCATGCGAGTGCGTGCCGCTGTCGTAATGAAGGCTGGTTCCATGCCATCGGCGGCGGTGAGATCGGCGAGCAAATCGCCTTCGGTGCCTCCAGCAAAGCCGGTTGCAATGACCCGGTGACCGTGCCGCGCCAACACACGCCCCATGTTGAGTCCTTTGCCCCCAGCTAATGGGGTAAAATGTCCCAAACGATTCACGCTGTCTGCGACGATGCGCCCAGTCGTCAAGTAATCGATCATGGGGTTCGCCGTGAGGGTTAGGATGGTTGCCATAATAGACCTCTCTTTCGACTAATCAGTCTTACTTGTGAGTGTGGGAATGTTTTGAGTGGGGCAAAGGGGGCATCGTTTTAGTTTGCTGCGGAATGCCAGAAGTAGAGAAGAGATCATTGGTCGCTTAACCTGGAGCCCAGAAAGCGTGTTAGTCGCCATGAAACGTCCTGCTGGCAAATGACGTCCTATGAAACCAACGATTTTTGACGCATTTGCACCAACAAATTTCATATTGGTTGCAAGACCAACGGCCATAAATCCTTGCGCGACAGTTAAACCTAGACTACCGATGAAACCAAAAAAGAAAAATAGTAGAGAAAGACTACATAATGAATGAATAATTCAGTGTAACGTAACTTTAGATAATTCCACGCTTCGGGCACTTAGGGCGAAAGAGGATGCTGACATGACGTTATCACGAACTAATTTAATTATTCATGGAAGCGGTAGTCGACGTCAATTTTTACATGGCATTGGTGCCTGTATTGCTCTGCCGTGGTTGGAGTCCTGGGCACCGATGAAAACAGAACTGAACAAGACCGTTAGTTCGCCCAAACGTTTAGTTTGTTTTGGCGTCGATCTGGGCATGTACGCTGAAGGCTGGATTCCAAAAGAAGAAGGCCTGAATTTTACCTTGCCACCGCTGTTTGAACCGATGAAGGATTTGCGCGGTAAATTTTCCATCTTGTCGAAATATGATCACCCTGGTGTTTCAGGTGGTCATCGTGGAGTATCCGCATTCCTATCTGGCGTTTATGATCCGGTTCGCATTGGCACCGCAGAAGTTATTCGCAATGATGTCACCATCGATCAATTTGTCGCGAGTCGCATTGGCACCACCAATCGTTTTGAATCCTTACAATTAGGTGCGACCAATGTTGTTCCGCGCGAAACATTAAGTTGGAACGACAAAGGCGTACCGCTGCAATTAACCGGAAATGCAAGTAAAGTATTTAAACAACTCTTTGTTAATGATCCGAATCCGGCACGCGCAGAACAGGCATTGTTGAGTGGTAAAAGCGTATTGGACGCCGTTATGGCCGATGCCAAAGATTTGACCAAACAATTAGCACGCGAAGACCACGCTCGTATCGATGAATATTTAACGGGCATTCGCGATGTTGAAAAACGTATCGAGCGCCAACGTTCATGGGTGAAAACCCCAAAGCCACAGGCTGAAAACCCCAATGAAAAGGTAACCACCTACCACGATAATTTGGATGTAATTCTCGAATTATCGGCACTGGCATTACAGACCGATTCGACACGCGTCATATCCGTTCAATTAACCGAAAGCGGCATGCCTATTCAAGTCGGTGATTTACGCGTATCTGGATACCATGGTCAATCACATCATGGTAAAGATCCGAAAGTGGTGGACGAACTAATGGCCATTGAAACGGCGCATATGTTATCGGTGGCGACGTTCTTGAAACGGTTACAAGGTATGGAGGAAAATAGCTCAAATATTTTTGAGCGTACGCAAGTGCTGATGGGTTCGGGCATGGGTAATGCCAGCTCGCATTCCAACCGTGAATTGCCGATCATGCTTGCTGGTGGTGGACTCAAGCACGGTAAACATATCGCGAATAAAAACAAAACTCCACTGTGTAATTTATTTGTGACGATACTGCACGGGATGGATATTCAGGTTGATAAGTTCTCTTCCAGTACCGGTAATTTTGACAAAGAATTATTATCATGAGGAAGCGTTTGTCTTTCGTTGTATTATTGGCAGCTTGCATAATTGACGTTCAGGCCGCAGATACGTCATCGGTTTTTGCTGCGTCGATAGATCCGTTGCTGTCGAAACATTGCATTGATTGCCACGGCACGAAGAAGCAAAAGGGAGATGTTCGATTAGATACGCTCAGCCGTAATCTGTCAGACCCTAAGGTTGCGATACAATGGCGCGATGTGATGGACGTATTACGCAAGGGCGAAATGCCACCCGATGATAAACCGCGTCCACCCTTGGTGGAAATTAATAAATTGATTGATGCGATAGACAGAGAATTATTGGCGACGGCCGCTAAATCAGCCGGACGCCCACGTTATGCTATACGTCGTTTAAGTCATACCGCTTTGGATAATTCAGTTCTTGATTTACTGGATGTTGAAATCCCATTGTCTTTTGATTTGCCGCGAGACACCGAAGTCGCTGGCTTTGATAATCAAGCGCAAACGATGTCATTGTCGCCCGAATTGCTGAATCAATTACAGATTAATGCGCGTCGTATATCGTCGTTCGCCTTAGTTGATGGCCCAAACCCAATGTCGTCGGTTTCCTTTAGTGGAAAAACCATCATCACCGGCGGAACATTAACTCCAGTTGTTGATGGTATACCTGCGATGTTTTCAAATCGTACGGTCGGATCCAATCTGTGGCCACGTCAATTCAAAGCATCACGACCTGGGTATTACGACATTACGATTAAAGCTTATTCGTACGACAACCGCGAAGAGATTTTTAAGAAACATAAAGATTATAAATTAGTCAATGGCACCGAAGCCAATTTGAAGCGTAAGAAATTGACGGACACTGAACCGCGCA
>CANETI010000304.1 GCA_947440715.1 Planctomycetota bacterium
CCGACACCCCGCGCAAGCGTGATTCGGCAAAGAGCGCTGTTTTTGATGAGGATCCCACGGAATCCGCCGGAACGGGTTTGATTCCATGGATTGCATTGATTATCGCGCTTGTCGCTCTGGGAGTTTGGTTCCTGCTCTAATAGCCGCCGGTCCGCTGCTGGTCCAGGAAAGCAACCTCGCATGGCGTTTTTACAAGAGCCGCTAGCATGCCGACGTGCAATTTACTGGCCGCCATGTTGTATCGATCGCTGACTTCACTCGCAGCGATTTAGTTCATGTCCTCGACCTTGCTCAGCGCATGGAAAATGGCGAATTCGATACCCGCCGCTTAGACGGCAAATTAATGGCAACCTTATTCTTCGAGCCGAGTACACGCACACGTTTAAGTTTCGAAGCCGCCATGCTTAAATTAGGCGGTAAGGTTATTGGCTTTAGCGATGCTGGCTCGACCAGTACCAAAAAAGGCGAAAGTTTAGCCGACACGATTCGCATGATTGAACGTTATGCCGATATTATTGTGTTGCGGCATCCACGTGACGGAGCCGCGCGTTTAGCCAGCGAAGTCAGTAATGTACCCGTCATTAATGGTGGCGATGGTGGCAACCAACATCCTAGCCAAACTTTTTTAGACCTCTACACTATTGCCAAATTGTTTCCCAAATTACTAACCGGCGATGGCGAGCTAACGATCGCTTTTGCCGGCGATCTGCGTTATGGACGTACCGTTCACAGCCTCCTAACAGCACTCTGCCACTTCCGCGTTAAATTATTATTGGTTGCCCCACGTGGACTGGAAATGCCCGATCAATATTTGCAACACGCGACGAAAGCCGGTGTTTCGTGCACTGAATTACCTACATTACAGGATGCGATTTCTCAGGCTGATGTGCTTTATATGACGCGGTTACAAGAAGAACGCTTCCCCGATCCACTCGAATTTGATCATATTCGTCACAGTTATCGCATAACAGCTGCAATGCTGGTTGGAGCGCAAAAACACTTACGTATTTTGCACCCCCTACCGCGCGTCAACGAAATATCACGTGATGTTGATGCCACTCCGCATGCCCATTATTTTACCCAGGCAGGTAACGGCATTCCCGTACGCCAAGCCTTAGTCAGTTTAGTCTTAGGGGCATGAAAATATGCGACGGGACTTACGATCATGACCGGTAACTCGCCAATTAATCCGCCAGTTAATCAACCAAATGATCCACCCACAACGAGCAATTCACGCGTGCGTCAAGTTGAAGCGATCGTGAATGGCACGGTGATCGATCATATTCCTGGGCACATGACGCTTAAAGTCGCGAATATGTTAGCCAGTGAACATGACCAAGTCTCTATCGGTATGAATTTACGTTCTTCTCGTTTGGGGCGCAAAGGTGTGGTCAAAATTAGCGGTCGTGAATTAGATCAACGAACCTTGTCTCGTCTCGCCCTCGTCGCTCCGAGCGCTTCGGTCAGTATTATTCGCGACACCCATGTGGTGCAGAAATTTACCGTCGCCATGCCACCCTTTTTTGAAGACATCGCACGGTGTGCGAATCCGAACTGCGTGACCAATCACGAAAAATGGGCCACACGCTTAGAAGTTATCAGAACCGATCATTTAGAAGTTCGCTGCGTCTATTGTGAACGCAGCTTTCCAGCCAGTGAATTAGTGCTGATTTAAGCCAGTTTAGTCCAGTTTAACCGAGACTCGACATTTCGCCGGTGCGAATGGCTTCTAAAACACCGACCGCGTCTTCTGCTTCAATCATGCGTTCTTCCACGTAATCACTGCTATCCATTAATTGCGCAATGCGCGCTTGCAGACGTTGATGCGTACGCGGTTGGCCTGCTGGTGTCAGCAGAACAAATAATAATTTCGCGCGCTCGCTTCCTTGTCCAACCAAGATGCCCTTGGTGGAGCGAATTACCATGACGGCCGGTTTGGTAATGCCCGTTAAACGAGCGTGCGGCATTGCCAAGCCACGACCCAAATAGGTACTGGCCAATCGTTCACGTTCAAGAATTGCAGGGATGATAATATCTTTATGTAAAGGAAGTTCACTAGGAGCGACTTTATTAAAAGCTAGGCGCACAGCATCAACAATACTGGCGGCTTCAATGTCAAGTAAGATGCGACCTGGTGTAATTGCTTCAGCCAGCGAAAGCGGATCTTCGGTTTCAAATTCATCGCGCACCGTACCAATGATTTCTTCGATAATATCTTCCATGGTAATCAATCCAACCCACTGCTGTTGTGCGTTGTGCACTAAGGCAATGTGAATGAATTTACGCTGCATGTCGACTAAGAGCGCTTCAAGCGGCGAGCTATCGGAGGTGGTCAAATACGGACGTGCTAATTTCAATAAATCTGGCGGCGCTTCATCGGTTCCTTTTTCAAAGAACAAATTCTTCACGTGAATAATGCCGACCGGTTTTTCGGGATCATCATGAATCAACGGATAACGCGAAAATCGCCAGGTGCGAATAAACTGCACGGTATCAATCCAATGTAACTCGGTGCTCACTGAACGAATTTGAGAACGAGGACGCATAGCGTCTTTCACTTTGAGATCACCTAAATCGAATACGTTTTCTAAGAATAACAGCCGACGAAATGACAACAGTCCGCGCGACTGACTCTGTTCAAGAATAATGCGCAATTCATCTTCACTGTGATGATCTTCCTCTGCCTGTCCGCGAAATCCGATGAGGCGTAAACAAATGGTCGCCAAACGATTAAGCACCCATAAAGGGGCAAAAAACAAGGCGTGGAAAAAACGTAGCGGGCGAGCCGCATATAATGATGCGCGATCAGCCACGCGAATCGCTATTGATTTCGGCACCAATTCACCAATCACAATATGCGATCCCGATACGACGATGTAAGAAACAATCATCGCGATAACATATCGCCACATATCGCCATCTGGTCCAGCGCCTTCGCCCATGATCGCGTCAGTCGCTTTTTTACCGACCATGCCAAGCGCAACGCTGGCAAAGGTAATGCCGACCTGACAAACGCTCAGATATTCATCTAGCTTCGATTGAATTTCGCTGACCAACAATGCATGCTTTTCACCAGCATCTATCAATTCTGTGATGCGACTCGACCGAACTTTAATAATCGCAAATTCTGCCAAGACGAAAAAACCATTGAGTACCAACAGTAAGAGGACAGCAATTAAGTAGATGGCTATTTCCATATCAATTCCGTAAAAATTCTATTGGGCCGGGGGCGCAGTGGCGTTCTAAAATGATTTAGGCAAGGACGCTTGTCCGCGTCCCTGCTGTAATAGATTGCTGCACATTAGCTGGCCATCACTGACAGCGGAGCTTGCCATGCCGCCTTTAGCAATGCTAAATCCACTCCCACCCGGCTATTAAGACCTTCGATGCTCATCACTGGCGCTGTGATCACTTCGCCAATTACCGCATGCGGCAGATGGGCTAGGTGGCGATGGATATCGCGGACTGAACCACGTGGGGCAGTCATGACGATGCGGCTTTGGGATTCACTAAACAGCGCGCGATCTAATGTCGTGACGCCATCACGTGGAATCGCATTGGCGTCAATCGCCATGCCGTAACCACCTGCAAAAGCCATCTCAGCCAACGTCACCCCTAAACCACCATCACTACAATCGTGAGCGGCATTGACTAATCCGGCTGCGGTCAAACCAGCGACGGCTTCTAGCATTGGTTTGGACAGAGCCATATCGACGCGTGGAATGAATCCGCCGGTTTTACCCAGTGAATGCATATATTCACTACCGCCCATTTCATTGCGCGTCAGACCAACGATTACCACCACGTCGCCCGGTTTTTTGACATCCATCGTAATCGCGCGACGCACATCTGGCATCACCGTCATCGCGGTAATGAGCAACGTGTGGGGAATCTTAATGGTTTTACCGTGGTAAGTAAACTCATTGGACAGGCTATCTTTA
>CANETI010000305.1 GCA_947440715.1 Planctomycetota bacterium
TCCTCCTGTAAATCTTTTCTTAGCTTAATAGCATTGGGCGAGAGCCCCCGCAGCAACAGCGAACAGCCCAGCCTAGTCGATAATGAACCTTTGGTTCCGGCTCGGCTCGGCTGGGCTGTGTGCCCCGATCCCATCTAACAAGTTGATCTTTGCCGTAGATACCCGCAGCATGCCGCATGCTGCGTACCCACCTGCTTGTTTTAACCGGTTTGTTCATGTTGCCTGTCTTTGGCGAGGAATTGCCGAAAGCGCAAGGCATGGACGTGATTAAAGCAGCAAAGGCTTTGACCAATGCGCTGACACCGAACGATCCCGGTTCGGCGCGCGGTAAAGCCTGGGAAGATGATATTGCCGCGCTGACCGATCCACGAGTTGACGTGCACACCCAGGCGATGTCCTCACTTATTCGGCGTGGCCAAGTGGTGGTGCCGGATTTAATGATTTTATCTGGCGATCAAGATTGGCAATTAAGACAACGGGTATCTGCGGTATTGGCCACGATTGGTGGCGATCATGCCAGTGCGACGGTTATTAAAATGTGCGATGATTCAGACGTCCGGGTTGCCGAAGTATCGATCATGGGACTCGGCCAATGTAAAGGGCCAGGCACCTTTGACCGTTTAGCCAAAGCGCTCAGCTCGATTGATCCGAATAAGCGACAAGCGGCAGCCAAAGGTATGGGTTTACACGGAGATCCACAGGGATTGGCGCTGTTATGTGGTTATATCTTTGACCGTGATGATTTGGCGCGGCGCGACATGCGGGAAAATCTTGCGCGTGTTGCTAATCAGGCGCAAGCCGTTCCAGCCTTAATTACCTTAATTCCGAAAAGTAGTGGTCCGCGATTACATGCTTTGTTGGAAGCGACCGCAGCAATTGGCGATCCGCGTTTATCGCCCGTATTAGCACAAACATTGTCGTTGCCCGATGATCAGGCGGTGGCTTTGGCCGCGCGGGTTTTAGCCGCCAATGGTGACAGCCGTGCGGTTGGTGCATTATGCCAAGTTGCGGCTTACGGGAAAAATAGCGAAGTACGAGAATATGCCGCCAGCACCTTGCGATTATTGACAGGCTATAAAGCCGCTGCAGGTACGGCGTGGGACCTCTATTGGCGCGATCGACAAGCGACTATCTTAGCTTTGGTGCCACGTGATCAATTATTGGCGGATTTACACGATCCTCAGCGGGAAGTAACTCGCGCAGAATTAGCCCAAGTGCCAGTGACCCAATTAATTTCACTACTTGATGGCACTTTGGGTAGCGGGGCGACTTGGTGGCCGGCACGCGCCTTTGTCGCCTTATCGATTGATGATCCCGCGCGTTGGACGCCGATATTATTAGAACGCATAGACGGGGCATACGATGTTCGCGAACGCGTGCGTTTGATTGTGCTATTAGATCAATTGAACGACCCCGCAGCGAAAATTGGATTGCAGAGACTCTACACGCAACTGGCAGAACAACCGGAAGTAAAAGCGGCGGCGCTTGGCCCAGAACGGCTGGCATTACGCATCGCCCTGGAACGTCGCGGAATTCGCGTCTATTGAGAACCGCGTTTCCGAAATCTTGCTCGGGCTTGCGATTGGCATGTTTTGCACACCCTGTGCGCCTCACGAGGTAAGCCCATGTCCGACCCGGTTTTGGTCGCTGTGCCGCCAAAAGGCGGCAGTCTAGATGACGTTTTCAAGAAACTCGTCGCGCTTAAATGGCTGCGACCAGAGTTAGTCACGGCTATTCGTCGCATCATTAAAGAGGATAAACGGCGGGTAAAACTTGAAGAAGGCCTGATCCAACTGTGGCGTCAAAGTGGTTACGCTGTGGAATCGACCATGCGCGCGGCGGATCTGTATGGCCATGATTTGGACGACGTTGAGCAAGCCATTAATCGCATGCGTCGTTACACGGACGAAGAGGGAAAAACGCAATTAGATTACACCGGCAAAAGTGGCGTCGAGCGCATGCTCAACACCTTACGCCAGGATTCTGACGCTGAGCTGAGCGAAGCGGCACTCAGCATGCATTTGCAGCTGGATCTTACTCGTCCGGGTAGACCGAGTCGCATGGTATTTAATCAATTAGAGATGGCATTTACCCCACGGGCAAATGCCGTCGCGGTGCGCGCAATTTTATTAGGCACTGATCACGAAGTGACACCAACGTATTTACGTAAGCATAAGCGCGATATTTCACTGACCTGTTACGATTCATTTCATAATACCTTGCTGGATGCCTTAGACACCCCGCAAGTGCGTAATTGGCAGGAATTAAAATTGCACCTGATCGAAGCCAATACGGACGTCCGTATTTTAGGTTCACTCGGTTTAGACGATTATCTCGGCCACGTGGTGATGATGGATGAAAAATCAGCTCAGCGTATTAAAGCGCTTGGCGGTAGTCGTCGTTGGGCGGATAAGAAAGATGACCCCAAATTAGAGCTGATTCGCTCAACTAGTGTCCTGATCGATCCAGCGTATGAAGAATTGTACGGCTGTATTTTAGACGCTCGTGCTCATGGGATTACCTTTGAAGTCGGCCCCAAAGACATTGAAAAAGCGTGCGCTGAACAAGGTCGCATTGGTATTTATATTGTGCGCAGCGGTTCAACCGTTGCGGTAACGCCAGGATTATGCGTGGTTGGTGATGAAATTATTACCAGCGAAACGATTGTCGCGATCAATCAAGAACGCTTACAGCACAATAAAGCCATTGGCGTGCTGATAGAAAGTCTGGCTCCGGTTGCGACGGATCATGCTCCAGCGTGGCGGAGTAAATTGGCGGCCAAATTAGGTTCACGGTTTATTTAATTTAAGCGAAAGCACGGTAATGAGCGGCGATAAAAAGATCATTGTTCCAGGAACGGATAACCCAGGAACCCTGAGCAAGGTGTTGGAATCCTTTGTTTCAGAACAACGTGTTGCAACGGTCATCGTAAGGCGCGGTGAACGATTCATTATGAAAATGCGTGAAGTGCGCAAAGAAATATTAGTTGGCGAAGTGCGTTGTTTGCACTGGTCTGCAGAAATGAGCCGAAAAATTTATAAGGGCTCAGTGAAGGCTGAAGGCTTTGCCGATGAAGGGCGTCGTGAAATATTATTAGCCGATGCAATTGATCGATTCGGCGCAGAAGCCCATAAATATCGCGTGTATATTCCGATAGATGAAATTGTTGCGGTCTATGAAGACATGGATGACCGTTTCGATCAAACGCCATTCTTGCCGTTACCCTAAATAGGCTGACTGACGAGTCATGCCACTGCCACCTATTCCGCCGATTATTGCTCGCCGTGAACCGGCTAGAAATAAGTTCTTTACCCATGTCGAAGAAGATTTGGGAACGGATGCGGGAACGTACACCTATTCATTTATTGATACGACATGGGATGCGGTCTTGGTCGTGCCCGTATTAGCCGATGGACGTTTAGTCATCGAACGTATTTACCGTCATCCCTATCGTGCTTATGTATTCGAATTCCCTGCGGGAGGCATTGAACACGGTGAAGATCCGTGCGCGGCAGGGGCACGCGAACTCGAAGAGGAAACGGGTTATCGAGCGAGTTCTGTGCGCTTATTACAATCGTTTGAGCCCGTGCCGGGATTATGCCGAATGCGTTTGCAGATTGTTTTAGCAACGGACTTGAAACAAACCGGCAAACGTTCACATGAAGCGTTAGAATTAATTGAAGTCGTCGAAGCGGATTTGCCGCAAGCCGTGGCGTGGACTAAAATACAACCGTGCAGTGGTTTCTTGCTGACGGGCGTCTTGTTGTGGGAACAGGAAATTAGGCGGCAGCAGTCAGCTGTTTAAGCCGGCGGGCTATCCGGATTTGATTTGCCGGTAATGCCGCCAACTTTCGCCTTCGACTTTTTGCGTAGACGCATGTTGAGCATTTCGACGACCAGTGAGAAGGCCATCGCGA
>CANETI010000306.1 GCA_947440715.1 Planctomycetota bacterium
CTCGTGATCTCATATCGCCAGATGCGCCGATCCTAACTAAAGCAGCTTATTCGCACCACAAAGCCTCTATCAGTCAGTTTCCCATCGTACTCACATACCACCGTTGGAATACCACATCCAGGAGACAATTACGCTGGTCGAACCATCATCAATCTGGCACGCTTCATCAATTGGCCATTGGGAAAACCGCCATCCTCCAGAACTCCTCTCCACCAAAACTCCAAAAGAATAAATTATTTTGAACCATCATCTGTGTGCTTTGATGGATGTGTCTTGGCACTCTGCGAAAAAATAATTCCTTCATGCGGACTTCTCGCGTCATTCATAGGTGCCTGCCTTTCCCAAAAGATGTTCAACCATACGCTGTGCCCATGCCTGATCATGCCGACATAAAAGCGAAGTCTGCTCTTCGCCGTATTGGTTGGCTCCATTTTCTTAATGATCTGACCCTCGATTTTTTAACGCCTTTATTACCAGCTGGCGTTGGAGCGGCATGGATTGGCGTGATGGAAGGACTGGCGGATGGTATTGGCCAAGTCTTAAAAATATTCACTGGCCGCGCGAGTGATCGCACGGGGCAACGTGCCCGCTGGGTGATGTGGGGGTATTCCACCAATGCTATCATGCGACCATTAACTGGCATTGGGATGTTATGTGCCTGGCCGTTATGGATTATGTGTTGCCGGGTCGGCGATCGTATTGGCAAAGGCTTACGCGGATCTGCCACTGATGCACTGGTGGCGGATTGGACCGATGATGCCATACGCGGGCGCGCGTTTGCCCATATGCGTATGATGGACCATTTGGGCGCTACCGTTGGAGGCCTAGCAGCAGCGTTAACCGCGTGGTTGGTGCCAACAGCGATGTTGGGTTGGGTCGTGGCGAGTTTAGTAAGTGTCGCCGGGCTGGTGGTGTGGATTTCTCGCGGACTACAAGATGCGCCGCAGGATCCTCCTGTGCCGCTGGTATCTCTGCATGGGCCAACGCCGCTTATGCCAACACCAATAGCTTGGTGGCCAACAGTAACCTCCGCGCGAATAGCATTAATCGCGATGACCATTGCTGGTTGCGCAAGCCGCTTAAGCCCCCTGCTGATCTTGGTATTAGTCGCCGGATTACCCACCGCCGATTCTCCTAATGCCTGGCCATTATGGTTAGTGTGTGTCGGCTGGGCCGCTTGTGGTTTCGTTCAAAGTATTGCCGCGGCACTCACCGGCCCCTGCGTCGACTACCTTGGAGCGAAACTCGTTTTGCAATTGGGTTGGATCGCTCTCGCCGGGATCTGTTTGGCCCTGGGATTCAGCACCGGTCCATGGGTGATCGTGGCGGGACTTGGGTTTGCCTTAGTCACGGGCGTGCTTGATGGCGTGGAAAAAGCCTGGCTATCGTTGTTAGTGCCCAAAACGCAGCGAGGTGTCACCTTCGGGGCACTCGCACTGGTCACGGCAGGAGCGGGATTAATCGGAAATGGCGCCTGCGGGTGGTGGTTGGCGATGCAAAGCAACCTCGTATTTGCTGCGCTCGCGATGGCTGCCATGCTGGGCGCTTCATTACTGTGGTTACCTGGTGCAAAAAGAGCGTGAAATAATGCTTACCAAGATAACGTCTCCCGTATCATCGCCGTCAGTCGGAGGCTATATGCAAACTCGTCCCGCTCCTTTGCTCATTATACTGGTGGGTGTCCTTATCCTGACCACCAGTTGCACTCAGGCCACCTCTACCACGCAAAATAATGCCGAGGAAAAAACTATGAACGAGCCCGTCGTTGGTGAACGTTTAGCATTATCCGATGCGGAATGGCAGAAGCGGCTATCCGCCGAACAATATAAAGTACTCCGTCGACATGGCACCGAGCCGGCCTTTTGCGGCACTTATGTTGCCAGCACCAAACATGGCCCAGGTTTATATCGCTGCAGTGGATGCGAAGCGCCTTTATTTACCTCTGATACCAAATTCGATTCAGGCACCGGCTGGCCGAGTTTTTTCCAACCAATAGAAGGCCGTGTCGGCAGCAAAGCTGACACCGCCTACGGTATGATTCGCACGGAAGTGCATTGCGCACGTTGTGACGGACATTTAGGGCATGTTTTTGAAGATGGCCCTAAACCTACAGGTAAACGCTTTTGCATTAATGCCATTTCGCTCAAATTCGTGCCCACCGCTAAGCCTTAACTGAACGACGATGTCCGAACCAACACGCCCGCCGCTTTCCAGTCACCTGATCGCTGGAACGTGGCGCTTTACCGTAGTCGCGTTACTCGGGTTCGCACCGTGGGCGCTCGGCGGTAGTTGGTTTTATCGCAACATCGGTGAAATCGGTTTATACAGCGTCTGCCTTGCCGCATTTTTATTCGGGGCGCTGTTGTTGTTGCCTCCGCTTTTAGCCGGTGAGCAGCGCTATCGCCGCACGGCATCATCAATTATTCCCGCCTACACCTTGTATGCGATAATCTGGTGCGGCTGTTGGTTCGCCCTCGGCGGAAAACTCGGCGAATGGATCGGTGCGATTTTAGGCGGCACTGCCTTCGTGCTCTTTTGCGCTTGGCGTTTAGGACGACCACCTGCGCTTTTTATTGCCTGTCTGATATTTGTGTCCGTGCACGCTGGTGGTTATTTTGCTGGCGATGCCGCCATGACATGGTGCAAAGCACATGCCTTTCCCAAAAGCATCGGTATGTGGGCGTGGGGATTGTGCTACGGCCTTGGATTTGGCGTGGGCCTAGGTTATGTCGTCGCTGTTTGCCAACAGGCGAAAGACAAAGCGAAAGACAAGGCGAAAGACTAATCGCACGTTGTTTCACAAGTTGTAACGTAAGTTGTAGCGAATCGCACTTGAGGAAACACAACTGACCACTCATGCTGCGCACCATGGGTCGAATCCTTGTCGTTGATGATGAAGCAGGACTGCGCGGGATGCTGGATATTATCCTGCGCCGTGATGGACATGAAGTCGTGCTGGCTGCCAACGGCCAAGAAGCCGTGCGCGTCTTAGCGGCAAATCCTGGAATTGAATTGGTCTTGAGCGATTTGCGCATGCAGCCAATGGATGGGCTCGGATTATTAACCCACGTCCGTCATACGCATCCCGATGTGTTCATGATTATCATGACCGCTTTTGCTGAATGGGACACCGCGGTGCGTGCGATGAGGCAAGGTGCCTATAATTTTTTACGCAAGCCTTTCGATAACCAAGCCGTGCGCGCTTTAGTCGCACGCGCCATTGATGCTCGCGGCCATTACCTCGCCACCAAAGCCGCTGGCGAATCGCAACAATCAGCGGTGCATTTAATTGGTCTAAGCCCTGCGATTCTCCACATTCAAACAACGATCGAACAAGTCTCGACCACCGACTCAACCGTGCTGGTCACAGGAGAAAGCGGTACTGGCAAAGAATTAGTCGCACGCGCCGTGCATTACGCCAGCATGCGTTCTGATGGCCCGATGGTCCGCATTAATTCAGGTGCATTAACTCCTTCACTTTTAGAGAGCGAATTATTCGGCCATGTCAAAGGCTCATTCACCGGCGCCATAGATGATCGCCAAGGTTTATTTGCCTTAGCCAATGGTGGCACGTTGTTTCTGGATGAAGTCGGTGAATTAGCACAAGAGACCCAAGTTAAATTATTACGCATCCTAGAATCAGGTGAATATTTACCCGTTGGCGGGCGAGAAACCAAAACCTGTAATGTACGAATCGTCGCCGCCACCAATCGTGATTTAATGGCCATGGTCAAACAGGGCGATTTCCGCGAAGATCTATATTATCGCTTAGCCGTTATCCCATTACATTTACCGCCGTTACGTGAGCGCGCTGAGGACATCCCCGTATTAGCCGGGCATTTACTCTCACGCCACGCCGTCAAATTACGCCGTGGAATTACCGGTTTTACGCA
>CANETI010000307.1 GCA_947440715.1 Planctomycetota bacterium
AACATTGATGATGTAGCGACGACGTTGGCCTGGGAACTCAATGCACGGCAATCAACTGGTACTAATCACGCTTTTCCTGCGACTTCGTTTACTTCCGTGCAAAAGATAGACGGAGCATTGAGTGCGGTCAATTTAGATGATGCGCAACAGCAACAATCGGCTCTTGGTGGAGTCGGCATTCCAGCGGCCTACATGCCGTCGTTTACCGATGCAAATGGTAATGATGTCGCGCGAAATTTGACCATCAACGTTTATGATCCGATTACCAAAATAGCGCAAAAATATACCGTGCGTTACGATCCGACGACGGGTGCCGGCACTCGCTCCTTAGATGATTTAGTGTCAGTTATTAATTCAGGCCGCAGCACGATGTCAGGTGGGTTTACGTTATACCCACCTGATGCCGGTGGGATTCCCGATGTGACTGCGCGTAAGGTGCCCATTGATGGTGGTTATCGTTTAGAATTAGCCGCAGGTGCTGGTAAACGATTGGATTTTAGCGCGGCCCTTGATGTTAATCCGGCAGCGGGGGCTTGGACCAGTGGTGCCACAACGGTCAGTGGCACCGATGTCGCATTGGCTGGTAAACGCCTAACGCTGAGCGTGGTCGGAAATACCTTGCAAGCGAGCACGCGTGATCCAGGTACTGGCGCTTCGCAACCTTATGGCGCTCCATTTGTTTTAGGTGGATTAGTGGGCAGCATTGGCGCGCTGTCATTAGCGCTGACTGCAGGCGTGGGGAATTATAATTCTGGTGACAGTTTCTCTATTGATTTTGATAGTACCGGTGCGGTCATTAATGGCGCGCAATTACCACAATGGACGGCAGGTGATGCCACCGCGAAAATTACCGGCCGTTACACTGGCGCATTAACGTTTGTCCCAGGTCAAGAATGGTCGATGCGAGTCGTGAGCGCGGGCACCATCGGTTCAGCCACGAATGCACCTATCGTGGAATTTTCGTACTTCACGGGCCCACAAGGCGCACCCGTGCAACAAACGATGCAACGTATTTTAGATGATAGTTATTTACCGGGTGCTCCGGTGCAAATTGCCGATGGTGTGTATGCAACATTCGCCGCGGGCTCGTTTAGCACACCGGGAAATCAAGTGTCTTTCGTCGTCGACAGTGAACCTGACCAAGCACGATTACTGCCTGCATTCGGCATTAATACCATGTTTGACGGCACCACGGCGTCGTCATTAACGTTGAATGAACAGCTCAAGAAAAATCCAAACTTGCTGGGTGTGGCATCATCACGTAGCGAGGGGGATAATGCCAACTTACTTGATCTGGCAGCGGTGCGAAAAGGTATTTCATTCGGCAATGGAAGTATGGCGGTCGATGATTTTTATCATTCAACGATCACCGATTTAGGGGTGCGTTTATCTGACACTAAACGGTTATTGGATAATCAAGGAGTGATGCAAAAAACTTTAGAAAATCAACGCCAACAAACGAGTGGTGTGTCGATAGATGAAGAGGTGGCCCACCTTATTTTAATGCAACAAGCTTACACCGCTGCGGCGCGTATTATTACAACAGCGCGAGAAAATATTACAACCTTGATGGAATTAGTGCGCTAAGCGCACAGGAGCTGAGCTATGGCTGATCGCATAACCATGAGTGCCATCAACAATACGGTGCTGTCTGACAATCAACGGACTTTGGCGCGGATGGCCACCTATCAGCAACAATTGTCTTCCGGCAAGCGCATTAACCAAGTCAGTGATGATCCGGTGGCGGCGAATATGTCGCTGCGTTATCGCGCCGAATCGGTTCAAACCGGAAAATATCTCGATAATATTGATAAAGGATCTGCATTTATTGCCGCTGGTGATAGTTCGATGGGTTTGATGTCGGAAGTCATGGCCGAAGCGAAGAGACTCGCGGTTCAGGGAGCAAACGGCACCCAAGATGCAAATAGTAGAAAAGCTTTGGCCAGTAGCGTCGATTCTTTGCTGACGCGCATGGTCGATCTTGCGAATACCGTTCACGATGGACGTTACATTTTCGCTGGCACGGCGACCTTCTCACCGCCATTTGCGAAAGCTGCTGATGGCTCATCGGTGGGTTACCTAGGAAATTTAGATGACTTTTCGGTGCAGATTGGACCGTCTTCGCGAGTGACGGTTAATCAAAATGGAAATGCTATGTTCAAAGAGCCGATCGACTTATTTGCCACGTTGATTTCGGTGCGCGATGCACTCACCGCTAATGACCCGACTACAGTTACGACGTTGATCGCTGATGTTGATGCAGCCCATGATCAACTGAATAATTTGCACGGCGGCTTAGGGGCGAGTGAACAACGATTGGATCTTGCGCGTAATCAATTGGAAAGCGCTCAAACTAATTTGGGGGCACTCATCAGTGGAGCAGAAGATGTCGATTTTGCGGAGGCCATCTCGCAGATGCAGATGACTCAAGTGGCTTTGGAAGCTGGGCTGCAATCTGGGGCCAGGGTTCTGCGTTCAACTTTGCTGGATTACTTATAGAGCCAGCCCGTAGTTCCAGGCGCTTGAGTGTCGCAGTGGCTGTAAACTAGGGGACGTCCATCACCGCTGGATTTGCTATGGTGCTTTGGCAACTGGCCTTGTATAAGCGTTGTCAGCATGCGGCGTATAGCCATCATCAGCGACATTCACAGTAACATGCCCGCCTTAAATGCTGTTCTGGCGGACATAGATCAGCAGCGGGTCGATGCCATCTACTGTTTAGGGGATGTTGTCGGCTATGGCCCTGAGCCTGTAGAAGCGATGCGTAAAGTCTTGGATGTTTGCGATGAAGGAAAGGTGATTGCTGGCAATCACGATCATGCGGCTATTCATGAGCCAATTGGATTTAATGCCGAGGCGCGCGCTGCGGCATTGTGGACTAATCAAAAAATTCGCGCCAACGTCTTTTCTTGGTTTGGAAAACGAAAACGTTACAATTGGTTGCGTGATTTACCGACGTCCTTCACTGAAGGCAATAATTTGTATGTCCATGCCAGTCCGCGAAATCCGCTCGAAGAATACATTCTCGAAGAGCATACTTTAGGCCGCACTTTTTTAGGCGAAGATCCGAAGCAGCTATTAGATGAAAATTTTGAGTTGGTGAAGCACACCTGTTTCATTGGCCATACGCACCGACCTGGGGTGGTGACGGGCAATGATATGCAGTGGCATAGTATCAAATCGCTAGAGTATCGTTGGAGCGTCGATCCACGTAAGACCATCATTAATGTTGGCAGTGTTGGTCAGCCGCGTGATGGTGATCCGCGATCATGTTACGTCATTTATGATGGCGAATCAGTGGAATGGCGACGCGTTACGTACGATGTGGAAAAGACTCGTAAGATGATCCTTGATGTGCCACAGCTTGGGCAACATTTAGGCGACCGCTTGCTCGTAGGCCGCTAATACCGTTCTGAAACGGGCTTCGCTGAAGTGATCAAGCTCGTAAAAGCACCACTGGTTTGGCCGACTGGCTCTTGCAAGTACCGTGCAGCCACTATCTTCCGCGCTCCCATCCAAGGGCGACCTGCCTTTAGGAACTTGTCGGATTAGAGAAAGATAGCGTTATGCCAAAAATGAAGACCCACAAAGCGTCGAAGACTCGCTTACGTATCACCCGAACTGGTAAAGTCGTTCGCACCCAGTGTGGCGTGCGCCATTTGTTGACCAATCGCAGTCCGAAGCGTCGTCGCAATCTGAGCAAAAAAGCCACGACCGTGACGGCTGGCTATGTTCGTCGCGCCCGTATCGCCTTGATGATGGGTCAACCGAAGAAACCGAAGAAATAATTTTATTACTGCCATGCTATATTATAGCATGGCAGTAATTTTTTGATCGTGTTTCATCACGATCACCACCAAGT
>CANETI010000308.1 GCA_947440715.1 Planctomycetota bacterium
CGATGGGCAATAATCAACGTGCTGCGGCCCTGCATGAGAACTTCTAAGGCTTGTTGGACTAAACGTTCGCTCTCCGGGTCGAGGGCACTGGTGGCCTCGTCGAGAATTAATAACTTTGGATCGCGGTAAAGCGCACGAGCAATAGCGAGCCGTTGACGTTGACCGCCGGATAATCCATGACCGCGATCACCTAAAACGGTTTGATAACCATTGGGTAATTGGCTGATAAATTCATCAGCATTTGCGCGTTTGGCCGCGTCGATAATGCGTTGTTCATGTGGTTGCGGATCACCCCAGGCAATATTACCAGCGATTGAATCTTGAAATAACACAACATCCTGCGTGACGACGCCAATATGTTTGCGAATGCTGCGACGATCGACGGCGGTTAAGTCATGACCATCGACGGTGACGATGCCGCTTTCTGGTTGGTAGAAACCAAGAATCATGCTGGCAATCGTACTTTTCCCAGAACCTGATGGACCAACCAGGGCTAATGAAGTTCCAGGCGGAATGTGTAAATCAATGCCAACCAAACTGTGACGTTGACTGTTCGCATAGCGAAAACGCACATCGGCCAAGCGAACATCTCCTGTGATAGCGGGTAGCACCGGCTTTCCAGAATTAACTTCTTCTGATTCACTATCATATAATTCAGACAGTGATTGTAGTCCATCGCTGGCCGCAGCGATTGTGGGCATACCATAAATGATGCCTGACATGGCGCCGCTAATAATACCATAATACGACCAAAAGACGAAGAGCGCACCATAACTAATTTCATCCGTCACGCATAACCAAGCACCAACGCCGATGACGACCATGTTGAGCAAGGAACTAACCGCCCACCCAGTCGAACCAAAAAAGGCATGTGTCACATCGACGCGAACACCGGTGGTCGCGACTTTGCGCGCAGCAGAATCTAGGCGTTGTTCGGAATACGCTTCAACGGCATGGGCGCGAGATAAGCGGACGCTGTGCAAAGCTTCATTGAGTTGATTAACGAAACCAGATTCGGCGATGCGAAATTCTTCACTGCGGCGGCGCATGGGTGGCCATAATAAATGTGCGGTAATTAAATTTGCCGGCACCACTAAGGCGAGGACCAGAACAAACCAAATATTATAATAAGCCATAATAACCAGCGTAATGATAATTGTGGTGGACTGCATCAGGATGCATTCAGCCAGGTAATGTTGCATGCCTTCTAAACGGCCGATATCGAGCAAGAACTTATTCTGTAAAATGCCAGTTTGTGAGCGGTCATGAAAGGCAAAGGTTAATTTATGTAAGCGTCGCACTAATGATCGCCGCAGGGTTGATGCTAACGCGCGTCCGTGAATAGAGCGTAGTCGTCGTTCACCAACCGTGGTGATCACATTCATCAAACATAACAAGGCGGATACCGCCATGATCCACCACAGGTCACCCATGACTTGGTCGCGTCTGTCCGCTTGGGCCAACAAATCAAACACGTGACCGATCAAGATGGGAAATACCCAGACGGGTGAATTACGCAGATTAATAAGCGTCCACACCGCCGGAATGAGGAAGGCCTTCCTGGGGACTAAATGCAAATAGGCACTTAACGGATTACGCCGTTTACTGGCATCAACCGAGGCAATTTCAGCCAAGCGATTTGAGACTTGTTCAATTGATGCTGCACGACGCAGCGGAGAACGATCAGTTGCGGCCACGTTACAGTGTGCTTTCGATGAATATGGGGATAAAAATCACAAGTAGTTCCTAAAGAGATTGCACTGATGTCGTTGGAGCAGTACTGGAAATAATGATCTGGACTACGACCTGATGAGCTTGGCCGTCATCACAGAGTAGCACGTTGCCATCTTCGCACACGCGCTCATCGCATAATACGCGTGCTTGTGCGTCAGCGACTAAGCGAATGTCATAAAACGTAGCACCATAACGATAGCGCAGCGAAATGGGTAATTGTTGTTCGGTGACGCAGGGGACAAAGCGCAAATGATTGCCAAAACGTTGCAGGCCAATCAGCGATTCGGTAATTAAGCGATAGAGCCAACCTGCCGAGCCCGTATACCACGTCCAGCCTCCATGTCCGACGTGCGCTGCAGCGCTGTACACATCGGCGGCGACGACGTAGGGCTCAACCTGCCATCGTGCGATGTCAGTAGGAGTTTGGCTATGGTAGATGGGATGAATTATTTTTAGTAATTCCCAAGCCCGTTCGGCCTGACCGAGTGCCGCATATCCCATAATGGTCCAAATAGCCGCATGGGTATATTGACCGCCGTTTTCGCGCACCCCAGGGACATACCCTTGGACATAGCCTGGGGATGGTCGTGATGAATTAAAGGGCGGATCAAAGACTTGAATGAGTTTAACATCTCGCTTAACCAATAATTCATCGACCGAGGCCATCGCGGTGTGGGCGCGAGCGGTCTCACCAATACCGGTAATGGCGGCCCATGCCTGTGGTAATGCATCAATGCGACATTCATTATTAACCGCTGATCCCATGACCGTACCATCATCGAACCAAGCGCGTTTATACCAGCGACCATCCCAGGCATGTTGTTCAATGTGCGTGGTTAATTGTGCGATATTAGCTAGGCAGCGATCAGCAAAAGCCTGATCGCCATGCTGTTGTGCCAGGGGAATATATGACTGCATGACATGGATGAGGAAAAATCCCAGCCACACACTTTCACCTTTACCACCAACGCCGACCAGATTCATGCCATCATTCCAATCACCGGCGCCCATCAACGGAAGTCCATGTGGCCCTAATTGCGAACAACGTTTGATTGCGCGAACGCAATGGACATGAAGTGATTCACTTTCAGTGCTGACGGTTGGTAAATCGTAATAATTTTCCTCGTTATCGCGCAATGGCCGTCCGGTTATGAACGGAATATATTCGTTTAAAATACCATAATCGTGCGTGACCGTAATATATCGAGCGGTGGCTAGCGGTAGCCAGAGCATATCATCACTAATTCGCGTTCGCACGCCACGTCCCTGGGGGGGATGCCACCAATGTTGCACATCACCTTCGGTAAATTGTCGCGCAGCGCAGCGCAAAATATGTGCGCGAGTCATTGATGGATCTGAGTGCACTAGGGCCATCACATCTTGTAATTGATCGCGGAAACCAAAGGCACCACCCGATTGCTGGAATCCACTGCGAGCCCACAGGCGGCAGGATAATAATTGATAGGGGAGCCAGCCGTTTACGAATAAATCTATCGCTGGATCATGAGTCTTTATTTGAATCGCATCAGCGTGGTGATGCCAATATTTTTTCACTTCATTTAAAGCCGAAGTGACCGCTAATGGTTCGCTAAAACGAGCAATGAGTTCAGTGATTTCGTCGTTTGAATCACCCGCGCCCAAGAGAAAAATAATATCCTGCTCACTTTGCTCAGCCAAAATGAGTGGCACCATCATACCCGCACAAGGATCAAGCCCAGGTCCAACGTGGCCAGATAAACGCGTGTGCGATAATGCTGCTGGTTTGTTTGGCGATCCGCAACGACCTAAAAATTCAACCCGATCACCGGTAAAGGTGCGATTAGCCTGATTGCAGGTGAAGAAGGCGATGCGTTGAGAGTGATCGTTGTTATAGCGATTACGTGCTAAAATGCCGCCATGCCGCGGATCAATTTCCGTGACAATATAGGGAGACGAGCGGTGTCGCTGTTCGCCGAGTACCCACTCAACGCAACCAGTCAGGGTCAGATGCCGAGGACGTCGTGTGGTATTACGGATGCGCAAACGACAGATTTTTACCGCCGCATCCATCGCCACAAAAACCGTTAATTCGCTTTCAATACCAGCGCGTTGAAATTGAAAAACGCTATAACCAAAAC
>CANETI010000309.1 GCA_947440715.1 Planctomycetota bacterium
CGCTGATTGATGTGAATGCAGAGACCATGCAAAATGTCGAGCCGATAGATTTGGATACCGACGCTGAGACACGAAGCCGGTCTTCTGCATCAATTACCGACGTGGGTTGAAACGGCTGATGCGGCTGATGCTGCTGATGCAGGAAGAGCTGCGGCACACCCATTAGTCAGAAAACAGCAATTATTCGCTGCGCTGCCATTGACCGTCATCTAATACTTCGTGCGGTAAAAAGCGGGCTTTGTAAACCATTTTACGACAGCCGTGAACCAGAAATCCCAAATACAGCCAGCGATAGGTTTGTGCCTGGCAGTGGGCGATTTCACTTAAGATCATAAACGTACCGAGCGATCGGCGAGATTGGCTGGGGTCGTAATAACAATAGACGCTTGATAGTGCGTCAGCAAAAACATCCACCACACTAACGGCAATTAATTGCCCATCGCTATCGCGTGCATGCAGTTCTCCGCCAGCAATTCCGCCATCCTCAAGTAAAAAGTTTAATCCTTCATCGTCGGGTGGTTTGCCATGAATAGTCATTTGATAGCGACAAAAAAGTTGGTCGCGTTCGGCGTCGCGTCCACGTGGATGCCAGGTGACGGTCAGATCGGAATTTCGTTTTAGACATCGTCGCTGATCGTCACGCGCTTTGAATCGTTCAATATCAATGCGAATCGGTTTACAGGCCTGACACCCTGGGCACATCGGCATATACAGCTGATCGCCAGAACGACGAAAACGATGATCCATCAAAACGCGATATGGGATTTCGCTTGGAGGATTGGGCTTGGGATGAAAAGCGTGAAATTCCCGGTCGGGTAAATAAGGACAGGGGCCGCAGCTGTACACCACACCACGCATGTCAGCCGCGTCGCAGAAACAGCACAGCGAAAGGTCGGTGCATGGTTGACCTAATGATGGTTAATTTCGCCACGTAACAGGACTCACGACGAATCCGTTTACCGTTTCCCTGGCATGGCGATTGCGCCGGCCATGACTTCTTCGGCGAAATAACTGGAACGCACATAAGGGCCGGATGCTACATATTTAAAACCAGCAGCTTTTCCCCAGGTTTCGTAGATGGAAAATTGTTCTGGAGTCACAAAACGAATAATGTCGTGATGCTCTAAACTGGGCCGTAGGTATTGGCCGATGGTAAAAATATCAACGTTATGAGCGACGAGATCATCCATTAAATGACGCACTTCATCGTCCGTTTCGCCAAGTCCAACCATGATGCCTGATTTGGTTAGTATGGTTGGGTCCTGTGCTTTTACTGATTTTAATAAATCTAATGAGCGTTGATATTTTGCCTGTGGGCGCACGGTTGGATATAAACGCGGAATGGTTTCTAAATTATGATTATACACATCAGGTCGCGCGGTGACGACGGTGGAAATTGCGGCGGCATCTCCGCAAAAATCAGGTGTTAACACTTCTATGAGCAACGCTGAATCGCGTTTACGCAATGCGGCGATGGTGGCGGCAAAATGACTGGCTCCGTGGCCAGGTAAATCATCGCGATTAACACTGGTGACGACGACGAAACGTAAACCTAATTCACCAACGGCATCAGCTAAACGTTGTGGTTCGGTTGGATCCAATGGCGGTGGGACGCGTGCATATTTCACATCGCAGAACGTGCAGGTGCGGGTGCAGGTGTCCCCCATCAACATAAAGGTGGCGGCTTTTTTCGACCAGCATTCTTGACGATTAGGACAAGTCGCTTCTTCGCACACGGTGACTAAACCGTGGCTGCGAACGATGGCGTTGGTCTCTGCCGATGTGCCGTGGTCAGGGAGGCTGCGCTTGAACCATGCGGGCAAACGTTGGCGATCAGGGCTAATTGGGACAACGGCCATGGGTCTTAATCGATATGCTGGGGTAAAGCGGACTGCTAATGCTGAGCGAGCGGCTGATAATGGCAGCCAAACCACCAGCGCAAACCCTGAGCCGTCGCTAAGCGGGTTGGCGAACAAGCCCATTGCGTAAAGCCAACTGTGCCATGTCATCTGGCCCATGTTACGCGATGAAGCAGAAATCTCGATTCGTTCCGGTAATGGTGGCCCAGGTGCGGCAACCTTTCGACGGGAAAAGTATGAACCGGAGGGGGGACCCGATGGCGGGGATGGTGGTAAAGGAGGTGACATCATTGTGGAAGCTAACGCCCACATGAACACTTTGAGCCATTTAGTCCGGCGTCGCCATTGGAGGGCCGAGCACGGCGTTCCTGGTCGAGGTGCGAACTGTTATGGCCGTAGTGGCGAAGATCTGGTCATGCAAGTGCCCTGCGGGACGCTTATACATTTAGCCGAAACCGGTGAAGTCATCGCCGATTTAACCACGCACGGCCAACGCGTCACGCTGGCTGCTGGTGGGCGTGGTGGTAAAGGCAATGTGCATTGGAAAAGTTCGACGAATCAAACCCCTCGTCAGTTTGGCCCAGGCGAACAGGGGATCGAACTTGAACTCAAATTAGAACTTAAATTAATTGCTGACGTCGGCATCATTGGTTTCCCAAATGCGGGTAAAAGCACGCTGTTATCTCGTTTGTCGCTCGCCCGTCCAAAAATAGCTGCGTATCCCTTTACGACGCTGGAACCACAATTGGGCGTCATTGAGCGCATGGAAACCAGTATCGTCTTGGCCGATATTCCAGGGCTTATTGAAGGCGCATCCGAAGGTCGTGGTCTTGGTCATCAGTTTCTACGACACGTGGAACGCTGTCCGATTTTATTGCACTTAGTTGATGGATCAGATGGTGATATCGATGCCATTGAATTACGCGTGCGCGTACTCAATAACGAATTGAAGCGGTTTAATCCCGAACTCGCCGCTAAAAAGCAAACCGTCGTGCTCAATAAGATTGATACCAATCCAGAACTCGTCTTAGTTGCCAAAGAATTGGGCAAACGCCTGAAGTGCGAGGTACTGACCTTATCAGGTGTGTCTGGGGAGGGATTGCAGGAGCTGGAAAATCATCTACTCAGTACCGTGTCAAAGCATCGGAACGAACGTAACGATCGCCATCTAAGGGGCTAACATGAACATTCGCGAAGTGCTGCGCGCCATGATCCAACTGCGCTCTTCGGACTTATTTTTAAAAGTTGGCGGTCCGCCACGGGTTCGAGTTGACGGTTCAATTCGACAATTGGGCACCACGATCATTACCAAAGAGGACATGAAAGACGCCTACATGTTGTTGGTGGATGAGCACAGTCGCGATGGCTTTAAAAAGAATCACGAATGCGACACGGCTTTTGAAGAAGAAGACATCGGTCGTTTCCGCGTCAACGCGTTTATGCAGCGCGGCAATATTGGTTTTGTGTTACGTCACGTTCGCAGCGATATCCCCATTTTCCAAGATCTTGGCTTACCAGTCGAGATCTTTGAACGCTTAGCGATGTTGCGGCGCGGCTTAGTCTTAGTGACAGGCATCACCGGTTCTGGTAAATCAACGACCCTGGCGTCGATGATTGAGTACATGAATCGCACCACCAGTCGTCATATTATTACCGTCGAAGATCCTATCGAATATAGTTACATTGACGACCGTTGTATTATTAACCAACGTGAAGTCGGCATTGATACGCGTGATTTTAAAACGGCCTTACGTAATGCGATGCGTGAAGCTCCAGACGTTATTTTGATCGGTGAAATGCGTGACATCGAAACGGTGCAGGCCGCCATCGATGCTGCTGAAACGGGTCACTTAGTATTATCAACCTTGCATACCATCAATGCGCAGCAAACGATGGAACGTATTATTAACTTCTTCCCGCCGTATCAGCACAACCTGATTCGTATGCAGTTATCCATGGTATTCCAAGGCGTCGTATCGCAG
>CANETI010000310.1 GCA_947440715.1 Planctomycetota bacterium
ATTATTAGGCAGTCAGCTGATCTATAATTCCAGTTGAATCAGCAAATGAATCGGCTTTGACGCCGAGGTGTGGGAATAGCGACAGATAGAGATTCGCTAGCGGAGTTTTCTTTGGCAATTCTAGATGACGTCCGGGTTTGATTCCGCCACCGCCTTTTCCAGCAAGCAGGATGGGCAGATTTTCGCGTCCATGATTATTGCCGTCGTTCAGTGCACCGCCCCAGAATACTAGGCTATTATCTAACATCGACGTTCCGTCTGGTTCATTGAGATTTTTCATGCGTTCTAGCAGGTAGGCGACTTGTTCGGCGTGCCAGAGATTAATGCGTCGGAAATAATCAAGTTTTTCCGCGCTTTCTCCGTGATGCGAGGATTCGTGATGACCAGACTTAACTCCATCAATGAACGAGTAATTTAGATCATTACGTTCATGTCCAAACATAAAGGTTGCGACTCGTGTTGAATCGGTCCAGAACGCAAGCACCGCAAGATCAAGCATGAGGCGTAGACGCTTGGTGTGATCACGTCCATCGAATGCTAATAAAGTGCCGCCTAATTCTCCGACCGCACGGGTTGCTGCGGGATCAAGTGGACGTTCTTTTGTATTAGCAGCAATTTCACGTTCAATTTGTTGTTCGACATCGCGCACTGCGGTTAAATATTCATCTAGTTTGCGCTGGTCTGCAACACTGGCCTTTGTGCGCAGAGTATTCGCATCAGCCATGACTTTATCGAGTACACTTTTTCTCGCCTCTTCAGGAATACCCATATCAATCCCACCGGACGCGACCGCGTCCTTGCCACCTGCATAACGAAAGAGTCGACCAAAGGCGCGTTTAGGATCAATTTCATTAGGTACGGGAGTGGTGGGAGTGCTCCACGATAATTGATTATTGTAGACCCGTGACCAACCGCTGTCGGTACCGCTGACCGGAGCCATCATTCCCAAATTAATTGATGGGAATCGAGTCACGGAAGCCGTTTGCCGCGCAATGAATTGGTCCACTGAAACGCCACCAGCGTTGAGGTCAGCGCCAGTCGTTTTCTTCACCACCGTGCTGGTCCATAATTGTTCATTGGCGTAATGCGCAATCGAATCAGCCGTGGCGGCTTTATTCCAGAGGTTGGAAAACAACGTAATATCAGAGGCAAATGCCTGAAGCGGTTCGAGCATTGGTTTAAATTTATTAATCGGTCCTGGCTGATCGACGCCCCATTCCTTGCGGTAGGTGCCGCACGGCAAATTCATCATCATCAGCCGCACCGGTTTTTTCGGTGAGGTGAAGCCAGCACTGGCTGCCGTATTTGGTTCATTGGCCTGTGCCGCTAAAGGCGTCATAATATCGAGCATTGGTAATGCGACAGCGACACCAAGTCCGCGCAAAAAGGTGCGTCGGGGAATAATCCAGGAGGAATTTTTCATCGGTTGGTCCTCAATTTAATTCGTCGTCTGGGATGTCGGCGATGTGGCTATGGTCGGATTACGTTTATAGCGAAAGGGCAAGCTGAGCGCAATTTCGCGAATGAGCGTTTGTGCGCGGTAGCCATCGGCAGCGATATTTTTGGTAATTTGACGCACGGTAGCGCGGTCATGGCGTTCTAGTCCACGACTTAGAGCGTATGAGAGCAAACGCTCGACCACGGTTTGCATGATGCGATCTTGCCGCGCAACGAGTAATTTTTTAAGTTGCTGCGGCCCATCAAATGTTTCGCCATTGGGTAAGGTGCCAACGGTATCAAGCGCTTCGCCATGCTCACCGATTTTACGCCAACGTCCAATCGCGTCGTAATTTTCTAATCCAAAACCGAGCGGATCAATTCGTTGATGACAGCCATTACAGGCCGGATCCGAACGATGTCGCTCTAAACGTTGGCGCAACGTGGTAAGATTTTTTTTATCATTCTTAGTTTCTGGCAGTGGCGGAACATTCGGTGGAGGTGGTGGCGGAGGATACGACAGTAATTCTTGCAGAATCCATTTGCCGCGAATCACCGGACTGGTGCGAGCAGGACGAGAGGTAATCGCCAAAACGCCAGCCATGCTAATCAGTCCGCCTCGCTCACCATTAGTAATCTCAAAGCGAACGAATTTTGAATCTTTTTGTTCCGGTAGTCCATAATGCTTAGCTAAAAGATCATTAACGAACACGTAATTACAGTCGATTAAATCGGTTAAGCTTCCATTGTTTTTGATTAGTTCGCGCATGAATACCACCGGTTCTTCAATCATAGCATTACGTAATTTATGGTCGTAGGCTTTTTTAAAAAACTGTTCGTCCGGACCGAATCCGCGAGTCAAGTCGTCGGTACCCAACCATTGCCCCATGAATTGTTTTGGTAGCACCTGTGACTGAGAGTGAGCGAGTAGGCGTGTGACTTGAGCTGAAATGCCTTCGGGATTATTGAGCAATCCGTTTTTTGCCGCTTGGAACAAAGTCTCGTCGGGCATAGATGACCACAAGAAATAAGACAGTCGATTAGCAATTTCATACGGGTTTAATGCGTAAGGTTGATTCCCTTCCTGTGAGTGCTCGATGCGAAAAAGAAAGTTTGGCGAGGTTAGCGCCGCCGCATGACAGAGCCTCAAAGCATCTTGATGATTGAGGCGACTGCGCTCAATTCCCTGGGTATAAATAGCTAATTGTGCTTGGATTTCATCGTCTCGTACTGGGCGTCGCCAAGCGCGCGGCAAAAAAGTAACGAGTGATTGTTCTGCCGCTCGGCGTTCAGATTCGACACGGCCGGTACCGTCGGGAGAGGCTGTTGGGGTCACTATGCCGAGTCGTTCGGGCTTTGCTTTAATCACTAAAGACAACGACAGATCAAGCAGGCGTTCCATTAATAACGGTGAAACGTAGAGCGTATCAGAATTATTATCAAAGCTGCCTGACCCGCCGTCGTTTTCAGCGGGAAATAAATCAGCGGGATTACCGCCCACACCAAGTAAATCTTGAATCGTGCGATTATATTCGTTACGCGTCAGTCGATGCGCGCTGACCCAACCGGGATCAGTGGGAAGACCTCCGTTAGGGCCATCGAATAATTGATCAATCCAAGAAATGATCCGGTCACGTTCTGGTTGAGTCGGTTGCGATTTATTGCTTGGTGGCATTTCTTGCTCAGCCAAAACTTGGCGAATGGCGTCCCAACGATGATCGCTATCGGCATTTACTCCTGGGGCGGGCAAGTTCTCCAGATCAACATCGCCCTTCTTCTTGGCCGTCGAATGGCATGACAGGCAATATTGTTTGAGAAATTCACCACTGACCTGGTGGTTTTCGACTGCGTCCAATGACAGTCCCAGGCAGCACACCAAGAATAGAACAGCACTACGCCGCAGCGCTGTTCTCAACAATAACAGCTGGATACGCCATGATTTTTGTAAGGGAGGGAGGAACACGCAAAGGTAATACCACGAAAGAATAAAGCGTTACATGCTTTTCGCTCCAACGGGGAAGGAATCGAAACGACCGGGGTAGTAAAATGAAAATGAGTGATGCCAATGGCGACGTCAGGCAGCATTCATGCCGTAAACGTCCGCTGACTTGTTTAATGGCAGGACCGAAGGGTCATGCTGTCGTGTTATTCGTGAGTGGAGTCCACCAAACGTTTACCGCTGAAACACGATTACCCAAGCTGAGTCAGGCTCAACAATCCAGCGTAGTGCTACGTTCCCACTCTGAAATATGAGCCGAGTAGTCATTCCACTCGTGCATTTTAATTTTGAGGTAACTGTCAACGAAGGAATCACCCAAACCGGAACGAAGTCCAGTTGATGCGCGTAGCTCACGCAGCGCATCCAATAAGTTCGCTGGCAGTCGCAGACAGTCACCG
>CANETI010000311.1 GCA_947440715.1 Planctomycetota bacterium
GCATTGGTAACCACACCACCACGCTCACGGCCAAGGACGCAATAAACAGATCGTAATAACGCATAGCGGTGCACCTTATGATGAACGAGAAACGTATCGGCCAAGTACTCGTGACCAACCGTATTTTAACGACCGATAAGCTTCACGCCGCTCATTTGGACGATGAACGCCGGGCAAACGCGATCACGCCGACACTCAATATCGCTGCCAATAGGAATAATCCCGCCGTGATCCAGGCCACACGGTCAATCAACGCGGTCACATCCGTATTCACTTTTGCTTCCACTTGATCCACTTGCACGCGCGCGGTCGCAGTCATCGCCTCAACTTCTTGTCGCAATACCGTGATTTGTTTTTGCAAGGCTGGTGAGGCCACCGTTTGCTGTAACTCCACCAACGTTTTTTGTAATGCTTGATTCGTCCGCGTCGCTGCGTCTAACGCCGCTGTATATTCTTGAATACGAAACGGTTCTCCGGGAGGTGTCCCTGGAGGATCGGGCGGTCCCTTCGCATTCGTGACAAAAGTATCCAACGCTTGAATGGTGCCGGTGGTTTGCGTACTGGCTTTTTGCAATGCGTCCGCTGCCTGACGCACCTCAGCTAACGTCGCACGCGCGTCTGCCTGCACCGCTGTCGTTTCGCTAAGTAATTTTTGCGTCTCTTCACGAAGACGAGTAGGTAATTGCTCTGCCAATACCGTGATGCGATTGACGTCGCTGACCAATGAACGCGATGCTTCTTGCTCCTGCAATTCAATGGCTGTCATTTCCATCTGCAATCCCAACAGGCGCGGATAGCGTTCAGCCAAAGTCACCGCACGGTCCGAGGTTTTCACTAAATCGGCCATGGCGTCCGACCCTTTACCCACGCCAGACAACGCGTCAAAAGGGGACATCGCTATGCCCCACACCGATTCCATTTTCGTTGCGCTAAATACTTGATTCATCAACGAGCTTCGATCTTGGGTCGTCGCCGTAAATTGTTCACCATTGCCTACAGCCGTTTGGATTTCCTCACGCAGTTTCTCCATTTTTTTTGTACCCATGACAGCGACGACCAACTGTTCCCCTGATATCTTCAACTTTGACGACGTCGTTATCGCAATGTCCTGTTGGGCATTAAAGGCCTCTTTACCCGCCCCCTGAGTAAAATAACGCTCCATGGATATTACCCACGCCCACGTTTCAACTAATGCTAACATTGAATTTTTATGTCGAATGGCTGATAAAACAGTTCCTTCGGTAAGCATACGCCAGCGTAAAACTCGGCGTTTACTCTCGTTACTATTGTCCAAAGCAATAATATCGCGGCCCGCACGATCAACCTGGTTCACCAGACGATCAAGATAACCCGACAGCGCTTCGGCGAGCGCGCCTGGGGGCATCGTAACTGCATCAACTTTCGCAATAACGGCTTGTGGTTTCGCTGGGGTGTCGGCTTCACGATTATCACCACAGCCGACACTGGCCAAAATCGTAGCAACCAAACACCAACGGCGAAGGAATTGCGCTTTACCGACCTTCCTAAGATCAGCTAAGCAGTGTTTATTATGAAATGTATTGGTCATATTAATTCCCTGTCTTTACTTTGTCACAGTTTTACCTGGCGTCATAACATTGGCATCTCAAACGAACGGCTGTTGACCTGAATGGGCTGATTGAGTTCCAAGTCGATAAGGACAACCGTGCATCTCTACATTCACCATGCCCAATTGATTCATTCAACCATGATGGCAAATCCATCGAGACAGCGACGCGCGCTTGGATCCTGGGACGTAAATTATCGCTGGGCATATTCATCAGGCTGGGCACATACTCGCGGTGTCATTTAATCGGCAAGCCCAAGCCCGACCTGCCTCTATGCCCGACAATAGCTGCCGCTAGGCTTCCGACCTTCTCTTAGATCGGGCTCGGATATGAAGCGATCGGTGCTGCTCTATGCGTTTACCTTGCTGGTCTTTGGCAGTGGCATGGCTGCAATTTTGTGGTTCGGATCGCCCGCCACCGAACCACTTTCCGTTCCAGCACCAATAGCGCCGGACCATACCAAAAACACCTGGACTAAACTACCGTTATTACTGTTACAATTGTCGCTGATTATTGGTTTCATTAAAATATTTAGTGCCCTGTTTCGCCGTTTTGGTCAACCGCGAGTCGTCGTAGAAATACTCGCCGGCATCGTATTAGGCCCATCCATACTTGGCTATTTCTGGCCAGCCAGTACCGCGTTTCTTTTTCCGGAAAATTCACTCCCCACGTTGGAAATGTTTAGTCAATTAGGATTAATTCTTTTCATGTTTGTCGTTGGTTTGCATGTCGATATTAACAGCGTGCGGCAGCGAGCGAATGTCGCCATTTCTATAAGTCACACGGTAATTATCTTTTCGTTTTTTCTGGGGGTTTCCTCCGCGTGGTTTTTATATCCACGATTTGCTGGACCATCTATCGAATTTCTTCCCTTTGCGTTATTCATGGGCATCGCCATGAGCATCACGGCTTTTCCTGTATTAGCGCGGATTATTTCCGAACGACAACTGAAAGATTCACCGATCGGCGTACTCGCGCTCACGGTTGCCGCAATTGATGATATCACCGCGTGGTGTTTACTCGCGTTGGTGGTCGCCATAGCTAAATCTGGTCCATTAACCGATGCCCTTATTACCCTTTCTCTGACGATCGCTCATATTGGCCTCATGTTTTATGTCGTGCGGCCTGGTATTAATTACTGGCTACAAAGAAATTTTAATGCGTCTTCCACTGACCAGGACCGCACCTGGATGACGATGACCATTCTATTAATTTTTCTGTCTGCACTCACCACCGAGTTGATTGGTATTCATGCGTTATTCGGCGCTTTCCTGGCGGGAGTAATTATGCCGAAAATGCCACAGCTGCGACAACGTGCGGCTGAACGAGTTGAATACGTTAGTGAACTAGTCTTACTTCCACTGTTCTTCGCCTTAGTCGGTTTGCGCACTCGCTTCGATGGGCTGACCTCGGCTGATTTATGGTGGATTTGTGCCTGGATTACCCTGGTTGCCATTACCGGCAAAATGGTTGGTGGCGCATTGGCTGCTCGCCTATCGGGTCATGCCACCTGGCGTGAAGCTTGGTTACTGGGCGCTTTATTAAACACGCGCGGACTGATGGAAATTATTATCCTGACCATCGGATACGAATTAGGCATTTTATCCACGGATATCTTCACCATTTTGGTGCTGATGGCACTGATCACCACCGTCATGACCGGACCGTTGGTTACCTTATTTACCGGACGTCGACAACAGGTGACGGGTACGTTTACGCCCGCCGCTGCCGCACCAAGCGTATCAGTCGCATCAGACAAAGTGCCGCCGTTCAGAAATCCCTGACAGGTTTTGATCACTCCTAGCAATGAGCTAACGATACGTCTGTTTTAGACGTATCTGAACTGACTTATCGCAACTGACTTACTGCAAAAGAGGGTCCCAAGCCGTGAAAACGCCCATCGTCATCCTGTTATTCGCCATGTGTGCCCCGCTGTTCGCCTTAGTGGAAGGTGAACTCAAAGAAAAAGACATCAAACCGGATGGCACTGAAAAGTTTATTATTAAATACGCCATTGAAGTCCCGAAAAGCATCCCCTCCGCCGACACCGCCGATCCGGCCAAGCAAGTTGGTTTATTTCTATGCTTTCATGGTAAAGGTGGACAGGCGCCAAATGAAGCAAATAACGTTATTCGCAATATGAAGAGCCTGGGCATATTGGATCAGTACATCGTCCTTGGCGCAAAATCGCAGGGCGAAGGTTGGGAAGAACAAGCCGACGTCGAACCCGTCACGCATCTA
>CANETI010000312.1 GCA_947440715.1 Planctomycetota bacterium
CATCGCCGACATCGACATCCGGGCTGATATTTATTCATTAGGCGCGACTCTTTATCATTTGGTCACTGGGCAACCACCCTTCAACAGTGACAGTCCGATTACGACATTGATTAAAGCAATCAATGAACCAATGCCGGATCCACGAAACCTGTGTCGTGATTTATCTAATGAGGTGGTCGCGATCATCATGCGCGCAACAAAAAAGGAGCGTGAGAAGCGTTATCAGTCGGCGCATCAGTTTTCTGAAGATTTGGCTAAGACGATTAAAAACCAAAAATCACCCCACGTACAACAAGTGACTAAGCCACAGGCGTCCCCCGTCATTGCGCCATCACCTTTACCCAAACCATCTAGCACTGCACCCACGATTGTATCTCCCGCACATTCCCCAAGTGAACGAAATCCCGTAATTGGGAATGCCAACAATAATAAAATTACTGCTGCGACGCCAGTTAAATTACCGGGACAACTAACTAATTCCGCGCCGGAAATAAAAACACCGCCGCCAATGGTTTTGGCTAAACTTAATGAAGATCAATTACAGGTTCTAGCAAAACGAGTAATCACTGACAAAGAAGGTTTGCAGGCATGGATGATCTTGGCCCCAGGAGCCAACTTTCCACGCGTATTATTAGAACAAATGATTCCCGCCGCTAATATTCGTCACGGTATTGATCAATCAGCTATCAATGAAGCGACGCGCGTCAGTGTCAGTCCACGACGAATCGTTTTAGCGCATGGCGATCCACCTTCTCCGGGTTTTTCTGGTAGGTCCGTACGAGGCGAGGTAATTCCCGCGCTTACTCAACCCATCATTATTCGTATTGATGACCGAGCGATGACCGCATTTGCACTGACCTATCCTGGAAAACTCATTACCAAGGAACAATTAGAACCGGAATTAAAGCGCTCACAAATTCGCTTCGGTCTTGATGTCATGGCCTTGCACAAATTGGTCGATGGTCCCGCTGACCCACAAGGTCAGCTTATCATCGCTCGCGGACGTGCGGCGCAACGTGGGCAAGCCGCTGGCTTTCATCTCGCCAATTCCGTCACCAACGCGACCATCAATGAGCTTTCGCAATGTCGTCAAATGCAACGCGTGCAGGCCGGTACGGTCCTAGCCCTCTGGCAACCGGAGAAACCAGGAGTGGCTCAAATGGATGTCCTTGGTCGCTCACTCCCGCTCCCAACTTTAGGGAATAAAAGCCCTGATGACTATGCCGGTGAAGGCACCGAAATTGGACGTGATCGTTCTGGACAATTAGTATTACGCGCCACCCGTGGTGGCCTGTGCCAAGCTCAAAGCGATGGCAGCGTGCGCGTCATTGAAGCTTTAGAAATTATCGGTGATGTTGGGCCCGAGTCGCCACCAATTATCTCGACGGATGTCGTCGTTGTGCGAGGCGATGTCAAAGCTGGTGCGACGATAACTTCGACGAGCGATGTCGTGATTCTCGGTAGTTTAGAAGACGCTGCGATCACGGTCGGTGGATCTTTGGATGTTGCTGGCGCCATTAGCGAAGGTGAACAACCATTAATTATCGGCGGCACCTTAATCGCCAACGACGTCAAACTTCGTCGAATTATGGCAGGTAATTTGAAAATCAGCGGTGAAGTACGCAATTGCCAGTTACTTGCCTCAGGAGACATCGACGTCGCCTGTGTCATCGGAGGATCGCTGACCGCCGGTGGAAAAGTGCGCGTAGAAATAGCCGGAGACAGTAGTGGAACGCCTACTGAACTATGGGCTGGTCATAATTTAAGTTATGATCAACAGCATAAATTATTTGAAGTTCAAGCTCAACACTTAGACAGTGAACGTGGTCGCATGATCGCCAATTGCCAAATGATGAGTGAGCAATTGAAAACCAATGAACAGCGTTCACTACGTTTAGTTGGCGCCCAATTCGTCCGTAAGAATGTGCTTGAAGACATCCAGCAACAAACACGTGAATTAGACAATAATCGCAAACACCTGGCGCAAGCGTCAGAAGCAGCACGGCAACAGTTATCTAAACAACGTTCACTCATTAATGAAGTAAAGACCTTGAGCGATAATCCAGATGCGGTGGTTTCCGTCGGAAAAATAGCTTACGCCGGAGTCGTATCGCGGCTCGCCGACATCGATCCAGAAATATTAAACGCCCCGCGACTGAATTATAAATTAGGTAAATAACCGTCGATTAGTGATCGTACTTATTCGTTAGCCCGCATTATATCGCTGGCCCAACGTAAATGACCACGTTCATCCCAACCCATCGCATCAAAGCGTAAATGATAGCGTTCCAAACCATGTTGATGAATAAGCGACTGAGTTGCTGACATCACTTTGCTTATTTTTTCTTCATCAATAGATGCCATCGCCATGGCTAAAGTTGTTCGTTGGCGTACCTCAACAATTAATAAGGTCCGCCAGCGACTGGCCACGATATCTAATTCGCCCCCTCCGCCGATCCAATTGCGTGCGCAAATGCGCCAACCATACAGACGTAACCACCAACACGCACGCGATTCAGCTGCGGCCCCAGTCATTTGCGCCGGGGTTTTCGTTGATTGTTGTTTTATTCCCATCACGGCAGCACATCAGATCTGAATGAATTGCAATACTAGAATCGCGCTCCCAGTGTAAGCACGCCACTCAATCCGGCACCATCGATGCCCGAACCTGGGTCGCGATAGGTCACATTCCCAAGATTTTCCAAGCCAAGCTGTGCATGATATTTATTGTTCGGTGACACCCATCCAACCATCATATCCAATACCGCATACCCAGCCACCGACCCTGGAATACCATTGGCAGCTTGCGCGGTGGTATAACGGGTATCCGTATTATCGCCTGGGGCAACCTCATCGTAAACGTCTGACCAACGCACTCGGAACATGCTCCACCATGATGGTCCCGCTTCGTAACGTAAACCGACCAGACCAAAGAAACGATTTGCACGACTGATATTAATTTCCTGTACCGAACCATTTGGTTGTAATTGGTCTGCTTCCCCTGATACGTAATTGGTCACATTTACCAACGCCAAGCGATGCGTCATTGGCAAAAATGACATCAGGGGAATGGTCCAATCAAACGCCAGTTCGCCACCAAGCAATTGCGCTTGTTCGGCATTGCCCTGGGTTGCCGTGGTTGGCGAAGTATAAACCGGCTGAATTAAATCGTCGATTTGTGTGTAGAAGACACCAATGCTAGCGCTGTCGCGTTCTTGAGCGTATTTCGCCCCCACATCAACGGTCCAGCTTTTCTCTGGTTTTAAATCAGGGTTAGCAGTCACGGTCGTTCCACCACTGGCGCGCAAATCATTACCGGCAAGATTCGTTAAGTTTGGCGCGCGAAATCCTTGACCAATGCCAGCAAAAATAGTGGTCGCGTCGATCGGGTGATAACCGAGGCGCAAGTTGCCAGTCAATGCATCCGTGTTACCTGAAAATTCTCGCGCTGCATTAATGTTATTATTCGCAATCGGATCAATAAAATTATAGCCCAAACGATCGTCTGTAGCGGTGTAATTCCAAGCATACTGACTCCAACGAAGCCCCACTAATAAATCCCAGCGCTCGGCGAAGCGCCATAAATCTTGGGCAAATATACCGATGCCATCATAACGCGAGTCATTAGGCACTGTCGTCTGACCAGGCGGTGTCGTTATCGTACCATTATTATTTCGATAATAACTATTACTCGTCCGATCGGTGTACCAGGTTCCACCATAGGTGATTTCATGGGCTACGGCGACGATGTTCGTCAGCTCAAGATCGAAGCCGACGGTATTAATACGATCTTTCCACTCTTCATGATTAATCGTATTAAATGC
>CANETI010000313.1 GCA_947440715.1 Planctomycetota bacterium
AAAGTGTGTTGGAATTATTGATGTTAGCGGCGGAATGTGGCTCAGAATTAGTCATTACCGCTGAAGGCGACGACGCCAAAGACGCCTCAAAAGCCTTGGTCGAATTAGTTAAAGGCCGTTTTGGCGAGTTGGATGTCGATGCCTGAATTGCGTAGTAGTCCGATGGCGATTCGTGTGGCAGTTCAATTGGCCACCGTGTTTGGTATCGGCTGGCTGCGTCCAGGGCCTGGAACCTGGGCGAGTATCGCCGCTGGGATCATAGCCTTATTGATAATTATTTCTGTGCCGACGGCAGGGCTGACTGTTATCTTCGCTAGTATGGCGTTGATCGTAACCGCTTTGGCTATGTGGCTTTTACCGGTGGCTGCGCCGCAATTTAGTGTTGCGGATCCGTCTCAGGTGGTCATTGATGAAGTCGCAGGGGTATGGGTGGCCATTGCCCTGATTCCGGCAACGACGTTGCAAGCGGACCCAGGGTGGAGCGTGGTTTTAGCGGTGCTCTTGTTTCGCGTGTTTGACATCGCCAAACCCTTCCCGGTCAATTGGTTCGAGCGTTTGCCTGGTGCCCTCGGCATTATGGCAGACGACCTAGTGGCTGGCGCCATAGCAGGATGCTTAGCGGCCGCTCTTCTTCATTGATTTAACCCCGATGTTTATCGTCACTTTCGCGGATATTTAAAGGCTTAGCCGATGGCAACTCGCCGACACGACCGCTCAAAGACTCAGAATCGCCCGAGTACTCGTGTTGCCGCTTCGCGTGCCACCACTGGTTCGAGCATGTCTGGCGCAGGTCGGCAAAAGATGCCTGGCTCAAGCGGACAAATTCCAGTACCTGATTCTGGGGTACAAATTGCAAACAGCGCGAGTGGTTCCGGAGTGCAATCAATTGATCGTCGCGCTACCGGCCAACGCAGTGAAGGTGGTGCAAAGGCGGCCGGACGTGCGAAAACCTTCGGCAAAGCGGGCATGGGCCTACGCGCGAAATTTATGGTGGTGCTCTCTGGTGTGACAGCAGCAGCATTAATTTTGTTGGGTGTCACGATGGCCGCGACGACCAATAGTTTTTTGTTCGGTCAAAAACAACACAGTGGCGTTGAGATTGCACGCATGGCGGCGCAAGTTGGCACCGCGGTTAATGCGCGATTACAAGCGTATAAAAAACTGAAAACCGATCCATTATTTAGAGGCGTAGAAATTCCCGTACCGACGCAATCCGAAGTCGAGCGTGAAATCGTGAGTTATTTAAATAAAGCGCGCGACTGGGCCAATAACGGTCAATATACGTACAGTGATATTTTAGCGATTCGCTTTGATTGCCCTTCGGTACCAGAAATCAGCCAGGTGGGCATCGGCGCTTTAGAAGATTCAACCACCAAGGGTAAATTTTATACTAGCATCTATGTGCCGAAAACGGGAGGTTCGGTGAATTTGCCAGCCGGGATCACCGTTATGGAGGGGGTGAAATCAGATGCGAATGGTAGCGTGCCTATTTATCGATTCAAAATCGCGCTCGACCCAAGTTTTGGCCAGGCATCAATCGGTAATGATCCCGCAAATGTGCGCGTTGATATTGCTGCTGACAGCGTCAATCGCGTGCGCGATAATTTATTCATCACCATTGGTATCGCGGTACTTATTGCGATAGGCGTGGTGGTGGCCGTGGCTAATTGGTTAGCCGGTAATATTACTAAACCACTCGATATCTTGATCTCAGATATGAAAGTGGTTGCGCGTGGTGAGTTTGATCATGAAACGAAGGCGCGTTCAAATGATGAAATTGGCATGTTGGCAAATGAATTTAATCGCATGACGCAAAATCTGAAAATTGCGCAATCGGCATTGGTCGAACAAGAAAAAGCTGAATATGAATTATCGATCGCGCGTGAAGTGCAGCGGCAATTGTTGCCAGCCGAAGCGCCAACCATTATGGGTTATGACGCGGCAGCATTTTATCAGGGGGCTAAAGCGGTTTCCGGTGACTATTTTGACTTCATTCCCTTGGGTAATGGCTTGTGGGGCTTCATTGTGGCTGACGTATCGGGTAAGGGCATTCCCGGTTCAATGGTCATGGCGGTTACCCGTACGATCGTGCGTTTAGTGGCGAATAAATATCAGAATCGCGCTGCTGATACGTTGAAGGAAACGAATAAATTAATCTCGAAGCAAATTAAACGCGGCATGTTTGTTACTGCCTTCTACGCCATCTTAGATGAAAATACCGGAACCGTGACCTACGCTTCGGCTGGCCATAATCCGATGGTCATCGTGCGCGCAGGTTCCAAGGTTCCTGAATTGGCCAGCTCTAAAGGTATTGCGCTTGGCTTCAATGAAGGCCCGTTGTTCGACAAAACGATTCAAGAACAAACGACTGTGCTCAATCCTGGGGATACCATGGTGCTCTACACCGACGGTTTCCCAGAGGCAATGAACGGTGCCAACGAAGAATACGGCGAAGAAAAATTCTATCAGGACATTGCTAACGGCGGACATCTTGATGTGCGCGCCAACCTTGCGAATTTAGTGCAAGTCATCGCCAAGCATCGTGGTGCGGCAGAGCAATCGGACGATCTTACCATCATCGCAATCCGCAATGTGGCCGGCGCATGAAGTTCAATCAGCAACTGACCATTAGTAACGATCACGCTTATCTGGCTCAAGTCCGTGACTTGGTGAGTAAGGGCGTAACGGTTGGTCAATTCCCTGGCCATTACCTGAATCGTTTGCAAATTGCCGTTGATGAAGCGGTCACCAATATTATCGAGCATGGCTACGCAGGTAGACCCCGTGGTAGCGGTTCGATCGACATCACGGTCGAGGTCAATGACGTCCATTTCAAAATCATTATTGTCGATCACGGCCTGTCTTTTGATCCGAATCAAATGTCCGACATTGATATCCAAAGCCACGTTGCCGCGGGTAAAGCGGGTGGTCTTGGCGTATTTTTAATGCGCAAGATCATGGACCAAGTCGACTATCAATACCAAGTGGGGAAGAAGAATCAGTTAGTTTTGGTTAAGTTGCGGGGGAAGGTTTAATATAAAGAGTCCGGAAGTCCTTATCGTTATGAGTCCGGAAGTCCGGAAGTCCGGAAGTCCGGAAGTCCTGCGTGTTTGGGAAATCTGTTCGGTTATGGGGGCTTATGCCTGGGCTGCAGAAAGACTGAAGCCATATTAAAATTAAGCGGCAAAAAAGTAAAATGGCCCCAGCCTTTCTGCAGCTCCAAAATAAATGTTCCTAGTAAGGGAATATTTGATCACGCGAGACTTCCGGACTTCCGGACAAAAAAAGACCATCGAAGAATCCACCCTTGCATCCCTAATTCCCGCCCAACTCTGCGTCCCAACAAGGGCACGCCATGACACGTCTTGCTACTCGCGTATCGCGCATTGATTCCAGCGGCATTCGTAAAATCTTTGATTTAGCGAAAGCTCTCAAAGATCCGATAAATCTCTCTATTGGTCAGCCAGATTTCCAAGTGGCTGAACCGGTGAAAGAAGCCGCGATAGCCGCCATTCGTGCAGGTAAAAATACCTACACCCAAACCCAGGGCATACCCGAATTACGCGAGTTAGTCATCGCGGACGAAAAAGCGTTCACTAAACGCGATTATGCCAACAATGAAGTATTGATTACCTCCGGTGTGAGTGGCGGTTTATTTCTCGCTCTTTTAGCCTTGGTTGATGATGGCGATGAAGTGATCGTGCCCGATCCGTACTTCGTCATGTACAAACATTTGGTGAACTTGTTCGGCGGCAAGCCAGTTTATCTCGACACGTATGATACTGATTTTGGCATTGATGCAGATCGTTTAGAAAAATTAATT
>CANETI010000314.1 GCA_947440715.1 Planctomycetota bacterium
CACACCGGAACAAGTCGTCGATTATTTATGCATGATTGGTGACAGCGCCGATAATGTCCCAGGCATCAACGGAGTTGGCCCGAAAAACGCGGCCAAATTGTTGCAGCAATACCACACCTTGGCCAGCGTATTGGCCAACAGTGATCAGCTAAAAGGCAAGCAACGCGAAAATGTGGAAGCGTTTAAACCAAAAGCCGAACTGACCTGCCGCCTGATTCAATTAGCCGACGTTCCTGATCTGCCCGCTCTCGACACCTTTGTCGTAAAGCACGAATTCCGTGGCGATGAATCCATCTTTGCCAAATTTGGTTTCAATCCGGCACGTTTCTTTCCCGCCGCCGTTGTTGATGCCAGTAGCCAGGCTGATTATCGCATTCTGTCATTGGCTGAATTACCCGAATATATTGCCCGTTTGCGCCAGGCTGGCCGCTTCGCTTTTGACACCGAAACGACCGGATTGGATCCACTAACGGCTGAATTAGTGGGTGTCAGTTTTGCCTATGGCAAACCGACGCCACAATCGGCGGCCTATCTTCCCATTAAAGGTTTGGACCACGCTTTAGTTTCTTGGGAAGCAGCGCGCGTTTTACTCGCCCCCCTCTTTGCTGATGCGACTATTGGTAAATTCGCTCAAAATGCAAAGTTTGACGTGCGCATTTTGTCACATCACGGCATCACCGTCGCTGGCCTAGATGGCGACACGATGTTAGCGAGTTGGTTGCTTGATCCCGCGCGCGAAAGCCACGGCATTGATTATCTGACGAAATCATTTCTCGGCGAAGATAAAATCCCCACACATAAAGTCATCGACCTCGGCGCCGGACAAACCATGGCTGAAGTGCCAGTTTCCACCGTCGCACCGTACGCCTGTGAAGATGCGCAATGCTGTTGGCGATTAGCGCAAATATTGGAAGCAAAATTAGACGAGTTACAATTACGCGACGTCTATCGCACCCAGGAAGTACCCGTCGCCGCAAGTTTAGCGCGACTCGAAGATGTTGGTCTATTGGTCAATCGCGAAACCTTACAAGCGACGCAACACCACTTAGAACAATACCTCAGCGAAGTGATTGCCAGCATTCGTCGCCTCGCCGGTAATAGTTTTAATCCCGCCAGTCCCAAACAAGTCGGCGAATTCTTATTCACAAAATTAAAATTGCCGGTCATCACTAAAACTAAATCGGGACCTTCGACCGATGCCAGTGTGTTGGAGGCCTTACGGCATTTGCATGAAATGCCTGACCTGCTGCTACAGCATCGCATGTTGTCGAAATTAATTGGCACCTATGTCGCAAAATTGCCAGATCACATTAATGCCAGCGATGGTCGCATTCATACCCACTTCAAACAAACGGGCACAGAAACGGGACGGCTCTCCAGCGACAGTCCTAATTTGCAAAATATTCCCAAGAAGAGCGATTTAGGCCGTGAAATTCGTCACGCCTTTGTGCCTGCACCAGGGAAATTATTTTTAGCTGCCGACTATAGTCAAATTGAGCTACGCGTCCTCGCTCATCTGTCAGACGACCCAACATTAAAACAAGCTTTTGCCAGTAATGCAGACATTCATCGTTTCGTTGCCGCGCAGGTTAATGGCATTGATGAGGCATCGGTTTCGCCCAAACAGCGCAACGCCGCCAAAGCCATTAATTTCGGCATCATTTATGGCCAAACAGCTTTCGGTTTATCGCAACAATTGGGTATCGCCCGGGGTGATGCCCAACGCTTCATTGACGATTATTTTGCCCGTTTCAGCAAGGTCCGCGCTTATATTGTGAGCGTGATCGACGAAGCCGCTAAATGTGGCTTTGCCCAAACTATGGCTGGTCGCCGCCGAATTATTCCACAATTAAGCAGCGGCAATCGCAATGAACGCTTACAAGGCGAACGCATCGCGCTTAACAGCACGATACAAGGTAGTGCCGCTGATTTAATTAAACGTGCGATGTTGCGCTGCGATACGATGTTGCCCAAAGGCGCACAGCTGGCGTTACAGATTCACGACGAATTATTAGTCGAAGCTGATATCACCTGCGCCGATGCTGCCGCAGAGGCGTTGAAAATTGCCATGGGCGAAGCCTGGGTGTTATCTGTTCCGCTGATCGCCGAAGTACGACGTGGCAATAGTTGGTTCGATGTCAGTTAATATTTTCTAATTATTACCCAGCTTCTTTTTCTTACCACTTCTCTCTCAATTCACTCACCAGCAAGACGATTAAAACTACTTATGAAAAGCACCAACTCTGACGAACCAAAAGCCAAAGCGAAAGCCAAAGCACCAAAAACCAAAACCGGTAAGGTGGTAAAATCCACCAAAGCCACACGGCAGTCAGAAGATCATTTACCTCCGATTGATATGGATGCGCCGACCGAAGCGGTCCGCGCTGGCGCTGTGCCCACTGAACCATTACTCGCTGTGCCTGAAGGCAAACGAGTTTGCATCGGCATCACCGGTGAACCGGGTGCCGGCAAAAGCGCCTTAGCGCGACAACTTGGAGCGCTGGGTGGAACGGTTATTGACGTCGATCGCGTCGGTCATGAATTATTAGAACATCAACGCATTAAGCGTGATTTGGTGCAGGCATTTGGTGACGAAATCCTTAATGCCGAAGGTGATATTGATCGCAGAGTTTTGGCTGGCTTGGCCTTCGCCTCCACTGAGTCGACCGAATTACTCAACAAAACTATTCACCCACATTTGACGGCTCGCGTCAAAGCGCTGATGGCAAAGCAAGGTAATTTCATTGTCATTGATGCAGGGCTCTTACATGAATTAGGCTTAGGCGAATCTTGTTCCATTAATATTTACGTTAAAGCAAATCGCGATAATCGCGTGACTCGTGTCGGTGAACGTGGTTGGGATGACGCTGAACTCGCCCGCCGTGAACAGGCTTTAGGCGATGCTGATGCTCGACGCAAGAAATGTAACTTGGCTGTCGATAATACCGGCGATCCAAATTTATTGGCCGCTTACGCAAAAACTATTTTAGCGCGCCAAATCGGCCTCGATTTATCGCAATTGAAAAAACAAACTCCGGCACGTGTGGTCGAACAACCAAGTCCTGCCAGTGAAGAAGAGAGCGACGAATCAAGCTCACAAACGAATGAAGCAGAAGTCGCACCAGTCGCAGAACAACGCCGTCCAAATCAGCCCCACGAGCGTCGACCACATGATCCGCGCCACCCACATCAACGTGGCCCAGCTACTCCACCAGCAGCTCCTGAACCAATTCGTCCGCCAGTTAAACTCACACTAGATGATTATTTGCGCCGTACGTTGCCCGACTTACAAGCCGAAGCCGATAAATTGGAAGTACGCGACGTTAAATGGCTGAAGAAATATGACCTCATTTGTGAGATTATTCGCCGTGCAGCCAGTGGTCGCCAGGACGAAATCGTAGTCGATGGTTACATTGAGTTAATTAAAGATCAGCAAGCATTCATTCGTTCACCGCTGAATAATTATACCGCCGTTTCCACTGACACCTTTATCACTAATCAACAAATTCGGCGCTATGGCCTAAAAGCTGGCATGCAGGTCACGGGTACCGCACGGGCCCCACGTGGGAATGAACGTTGCCCACAATTGATCGCCATCAATACAATTATGAATGAGCCGGAAAATCAACGCACTCCGGTGCAAGATTTTGAACACCTGGTGCCATTACACGCGCATGATCGTTTATTCATGGAAATTCCTGGCGAGGCCAATGATTATTCGCTGCGCATTATAGACCTCGTCGCGCCTATTGGTAAAGGTCAACGCGGATTAATCGTCGCCCAGCCCAAATGCGGTAAAACCGTGTACATGACGAA
>CANETI010000315.1 GCA_947440715.1 Planctomycetota bacterium
CATGCAGCCAGATCGCGGGTCGCATACAAAGTCCCACCATCGGCACGTTTAAGGAGGACGGGTTTTTTAAATCCTTGGGCGGACAAATCGACGACGGTCGCGCCCTGATCAATTTTCGTCAGTCCTTTGCGTTCTAATTCTTCCAGCACCGGTCCCATTTTATCTTCGTAATAGGCTTCGCCTTTCCACGAATCAAAGGAAACCCCCAACATGCCATAGACGCGTTCAAATTCCTTCATGCTGGCATTTTTAAATATTTGCCACAAGGAACGGGCTTCTTCGTCTCCATCCTCGAGTTTTTTTGACCAGGTACGGGCTTCTTCTTCAACGACCTTGTCTTCTTTGGCAGCGTTAGAAATGCGGACGTATAAATCATTTAAAAACGTCACGCGATCTGCTGCTGCGTCCAATTGTTCCAGGGTTAAATTTTCACGTTTCCAGCCAGCGATCAGTCGACCAAAGGCGGTTCCCCAATCGCCAAGAAAATTAATGCGTGTTACGGTCCAACCGGCGGCTTTATAAATATGAGCCAGGGCATTACCGATCATGGTTGAGCGAATGTGGTGAAAGGCGAGGTGTTTGGCGATATTCGGACTACTAAAATCAATGCAGACACGTTTTCCGGTGCCACTGGTTGATTGGAGTGCAGCGGTCGGATTTTGTGCCAAAACAGGCAATAATATGGCGGCTACGCCTGGGGTCGTAAAACACAGATTTAAAAATGGTCCTGCGGCGACGGCACTCACTCCAGCGTTGCCGTTACTCAAGAGGTTTGCTAATTCGCTGGCTAAGGTTGGAGGAGGGACTCCGCGTGCTTTTGCCAATTGAAAACAAGGAAGGGCAATATCCGCAACCACACCTTTGGCCGGGGGCATTAAGAGGGGAGCGATTTTTTCGGCATCAATACCGAGGTGTGCAGCAATCATTGAGGCAACGGGAGCAGTCAACAAGTCGAGCATAGCGGTCCTAGCGGTGAGGCGCGCCAGCTTGGTTCAATGTCACTGGTCGCAAGTGGCATCAGCAAAGAGCGGCAGTTACCGCACGTGCCGTTGAACAAGACTATTCGACGGGGTTCATCATAGTTTTTGCCGCACGGCGCAGCCCGATAAAATATCATGTAATCCACGTTTATCGGCGGCCAAACTGATGGGGGCCAGTGGCCACAACAGGGCAAATAATCCCCAGCGCACTATCGCACGCATCCAAGTAAGATGATAACCGGTGTTTACTTCGACGATGACTAATCCCATGCGCCGTTGCCAAAAAGGGGACCCTCGAACCACCGTAGCGCCAATTAAATAGACCAATATCGAGACCACAGCGGCCAAAACAGCGATGGTGCTGGTGGCAAAAATAGTCAGAAATGGCTGCTGATCTTGAGCGCGAGCGAGTGTTTCAATGAGATAGCCGGCGCGCTCAATTCCGCCCGGACGGGACAGCGAGACAATAATGTCGTGGGTAGGTGTTACCGTTGGCGGTATCGACGTCAGTCGTGGTAAACCCTGTTCAATGGTGACTCCTGCTTGCGCTAAAGCCCAGACATAACCACCAACAAGCACCGGAAGACCAAGTAGCGTTATTAACAGCAATACGGTGACGATATCAAATAGACCACCGATGGCGCGTTTATAGGCCGCAGCGGGACCTAACCGATCATTCAGGGGAAAGTCTGGTTGCAGGGCGGAGCTGGAATTCGAATTAAAATCACTGGGGACTAATGCCGAAGTTTGATCTCCGCGAGGTCTAATGGATTCTCCAATTTTTGGATTGGCCGTCGCAGGTGGTAATTTTTTTCCGGCCATTTTTGTCGCGAGTGCACCAGTGCCAGACTTAGAATCTTCAGAAGGTTGCAAAAAGGCTGATGATACATCGCTTGGAAGTTTGTTACCAATAGCGGCTAAATCAGTGCCAGAGGACGACACGGCAGCAGCAATTAATGGGTTTATCTGCCGTTTTTTCGCGGGCGTCGGTACCTTATCGGTCCCTGGTAATTCCAGCGGATCCATGGCTTCGGTGTCAGTTGGATTAGGTTGACGATCCGTTTGCGGAATCAGTTCACTTTTGGACGCTTTTTGTGTGGGATCAAACAAGATCTTGAAGACACACGGGCCACAAATAATGACCTGTCCGCTCTCTAACGTATGGATGCCTGAAATGCGTTCACCGTTGATCAATACGCCATTGGTGCTGCCCAAATCTTCAATGGTTACTGAGGCACCCAGGTGATGTAGGCGCGCGTGATGACGGCTGAGTCGGCCATCATCAATTCGCAGGGTACAATCTTGGCCACGCCCAAGCACATGTGTGCCTAAAGGTACGGCTAAATCTCCTGTTGGTCCGGTCAGATGGACACGCATGGGTATAGTATGAGCGCACAATTGCCATTTGTCACCGATTACCTGCTGGCTGGCAATTCCGGTAGCTTGATCAGTCCTCTAACCGAAACGGTTTTGTTGGGATGGTGATGACCTGCGATCACGGTAATCGCCTCGGTGTGCAACCAATCGTTTAACACCAACAGCACAGCGGTATTCGCCTTTCCCGCTTCAGGAGGAGCTGCAACACGAATTTTCAAACGATCGCCTAATGGCCCCACTATTTGGGTGAAACGCGCGCCAGGCACTATCTTTAGTCGTAGTTCGAAACCGTTTTCAACCCGAGTGGCAAATAACGGCAGCGAATTCGGTGACATGATTGAACCAGTTTGAACGATGTTCATGATGTCCACAAAATGACCTCTGTCACTTCTGTCACCTCGTCGCCGTCCCAGTTCCCAGCAACACCTAAGTTGCGTTGGCGTTTGGGCGCGGTGCAACTTGCTTATAGTACGGTGGCCGACGGTGATCAACGCGATCCCTTGTTGCGCCAGGCTTGGCAACAGTCACTTGGTATTTCGCGCGGAGTCGTGCCGCGCCAAGTGCATGGCACCGTAGTGGTCGATGCGACGGATGCGCAAGGTTTGCTTTTGGCCGATGGGGTCGTGAGCGATGATCCAACACTAGGACTCGGTGTTTACGGTGCGGATTGTCCTGGGCTGTGCTTAGTGGCAGGACCAGTAATGGGTGTCGCTCATTGTGGTTGGCGCGGCGTTGCAGCAGGTATCGTGCAACAATTAGTTAACGTTATGTGTTCGCGAACCACCATTCCGAAAAATGAATGGTTAGGTTTGATCGGGCCTGGAATTAGTCGTCAAAATTATGAAGTTGATACCCCAGTTTTGTCTGCTCGTACTTGGCCCGCAACGGCGGTAACACCTGGACGCCCAGGACACGCTTGGCTGGATGTGGCTCAGGTTATTGTCGATGATTTAGCGCAAATTAATATAACGGCCATTACACAAAGTCATATCTGTACCGCAGCTGATCCACGTTTGTGGAGTTACCGACAGCAAGGCCCTGGAATAGTGCAGGCGCTTATGGCATGGCGCACTTAATGTAATTTACCGTGAAGATGCGTAATGATGGTGTCGCCACTGGTAATTGTATTTCACCTGGTCAGCATCCACCGCTCAACCCAAACTTTCTTAGGAAGACTCACATGGCGAATATCACGCTCAAAGGCAATCCGATCACCACCGTTGGCACTTTGCCGGCTGTTGGTTCGCAAGCTCCTGACTTTTCCCTGGTTAATACCGACTTAGGCGCGGTTACCTTAAAAGATCTCAAGGGAAAAAAAATCGTCCTCAATATTTTCCCCTCGGTTGATACCCCAACCTGCGCAACCTCGACTCGTCGCTTCAATGCCGAAGCCGCCAAGTTGAGTGGCGTTGAAGTATTGTGCGTGTCGAAAGATTTACCTTTTGCC
>CANETI010000316.1 GCA_947440715.1 Planctomycetota bacterium
GAAGCTTACGCGACGCTACAGGGCATCGGGGTTCCATTGCGTAGCGCGAGAGTGCAAAAAGACATTGATCAATTTCAGCGCCAATGGGAAGAGGCGATGATGTCGGAAGAAGCTGGGAAATCGCCGACCCAACTAGAAGAAGAAAAAGTGCGTGAATTATGGCCACAAGAATACCTCAACCATTTAGGTCACGATTTATTAGTGCTATTTACCTATGAACCGAAATCGAACGCGACGTTACATGAGAATACCGTTCGCCTAACCGGAATAGGTAAAGCCTTTACCACGGATAGTCCCAAAATTTTGGCAGGTCGGTCTTTGCGCTGCATGGTGCGCTTTGCCGAAAAAGATCCTCAAGATGACCGCTATGAAATGCTGTTCACTGGTGGTCGCAGTTTGGTGATTACACGCGATGGAATGCGCGTAACGGGCACGGGGGGCGAAGATGTGGTGCTTAGTAAAACGGTTATGCAATATACCTTTAGTATACGTACCGATCGTAAGGCGGTTGAATTGCAAATGAATGACAGCGGAGGTTGGATCCCCATAGCCCCAATGACTGAACGATTAGAATTTGCTTGGCAACTGGGTGATAAACGCGCTATTGATCTGAAGGTGCGCGTAGTCCCGTTAGGAATGATGAACAAAGGACCGAATAACAAGTCCAATAATAAAAGTATAAACGATAAGAATAAATAATATTGTTTGAAAAAGTTGTCGGCGAACTTTACAGATCGATTATTAACTAGGCTGTCTGCATTATCTGAGGGAATCAAAAAAAATGCCTCTCAAACGAAGTGCCTGAGAGGCATAGTATTGATCACTATTATCAATCGCAATTCATACGCTTAGGCTTTAAATAAATTAATCAGCGGTTTGCCTTTGTGAGCAACCGTGAAAGGACGACCGTCTGGTGAGGTAATAACCTTATCCAGCGGCATGCCTAAACCGTAAGCGATGGTCGCATTGAAATCTTCGAAGCCAATTTTTCCTTCGGTAACTTCTCGGCCTTCTTTGTCGGTTGAGCCGTAGACTTCGCCGCCTTTTAAGCCACCGCCCATGAGTAAGGTCGAGAAGGCTTTCGGATAGTGATCGCGACCGTTGGTGTCGTTGATGGTCGGGGTGCGACCAAATTCAGACACCAAGCAGACGAGCGTGTCTTCAAGCAAGCCGAGGCGTTCGAGGTCTGCGATCAAAGCAGCGAGGCCTTGATCAATCGGGTCGGTGCGTTCTTTGATGGCGCTAAAGAGGCCGTCATGCATGTCCCAGCCACCACTAGAGACGTCAATGAAGCGAACGCCTTTTTCAATTAGACGGCGGGATAACAAACAGGCCTTACCGAAATTATTTTCACCGTAACGTTGGCGCACATCGGCTGGTTCTTTGTAAATATCGAACGCTTCCAGATCTTTGCTCGCCATTAATTTCACTGCATCAAAATACATGTCTTCATGACCACGCATTTCTTTGATCGCGTCGTATTTTTTATAGAACGACTGATTCAATGCACCGAGCACATCTAAACGATTACGCATTTCTGGTAAATCGACGCCTTTGGGCGGATGAATATTGGTGATACCTTTGTCTGGATTACCAACGGGCAGGGGGGCAAACTTTGCTTCCAAGTAGCCGGACAGTGGGTGATCACCGCCGCCACCAATCATGATGCCACCGGGCAGGGTTTCATTGCGTTGGGAAAAGAAATATTGGGTCCAAGCAGCCATGCTTGGGTGACGAACCGTATTGCGAGGCGTGTAGCTGGTGCGCATCATGTACGCGGCTTGTTCGTGTGCACCTTGCGTCGACGTCATGCTGCGGATGACCGCGCCATGTTTCATGTGCGCGCCCGTGCGAGCAAAGGTTTCGCCTAATTGAATGCCATCAGCTTTCGTGCTGACCGCCTTTGACGGTCCCATGGTGCTTGCACCTGGTTTTGGATCCAAGGTATCGATATGGGTCATGCCGCCAGCCATGTAGAGATAAACACAGTGCTTCGCTGGTTTTTTCCGAATGGCCGAAGTCATTTCTTCTTTCGGCGTGGCGGCATTGAGCAGTCCCTGTCCAAAGATGGGAACGACCGACAAACCAAAGGCGGCTTTTGCCGCAGTCGCCATAAATTGCCGACGTGATGGTTCATCGAGACTATTGAATAAATTCTTCATGGGTTCGACTCCTGGGCAGAATGTGTGTAGATAAAATGTGCGTGGATAAAGAGCGCGTGGATATGAGCGCGTGGATAAAGAGCGATTAAGGACTATTCGTTGAACATGAAGCTGGCGCTGTTTAGCAAGGCCCAGCCGAGGTATTCAGGGCCACGACGACGTGGGGCCAATGACATAACTTTCAATCCGTAGCTCATCTCGCGAGACGATGGCATGCGTGATAAGATGGCGACATAGAGAATGGTCACTTTAGCATCTGGCGTTTTGACGCTATCAATGGTTTTACGTAACACCGATTTGCTGTCATCAGTCAGGATGGTTTGTTCGACCATGCCATTCATGAGCTCAAGCGATTGCGTCAAGTTCATCGACGTAGAAGCATTATCGATGAGGAACCGATCAGACTGTCCAAAAACCCGCAAGAAGTGACCGGGCGGCATTGGCGAGGCTAATTCCGAAGCGCGGCGCCATTCATTTGGATTTTCATTGCCATACTTACTCGGAACCACCCCGGTTTGATCTTTAAGACCATTCATTTGGGTATCGAGCTGGTTCATTTTGCCTTGGATTTGGTCTTTGTTGCCGCCCTTCGTCATTTCATCGCGCAATTTACGTTTTTCGTCTTCCATCTCACGGACTTTATCGCGCACGGCCCCAACCTTTAAGGCTAAGCGAGCGAGATCTTCCATGGATTTACTCTTATTATCATCGTAAAATTTATACATCTCCGTGGCATTGTTGCCTTTGTGCGAATCAACATTTTCAACCGTCAACGTCATCAGTGAGTCCCAAACCTGTTCAGCCGATAAGCGCTGGACCGGCATGCCTTGATGATAAAAGGCGAATTTATCAACTGGTTCGATGATGGTTTGGCGTTGATAGGCCTGCGTGTTGCAAAGGATTTCTTGGAATTTGCGAATGTCATATTTGACGCTGACCATCAAGTTGACTAAGTATTCGGCTAAAACGGGATTAGATGGTTTGCTATCATCATTAAAATCATCCATCGGTTCGATCATGCCAACGCGCATAAACTTTTTCCACATACGATTGGCGATGACCAACGTAAAGCGAGGATTATCCGGGGAGGTCATCCATTTAGCATAGGTTTCGCGCGGATTCGATTTCGCATCTTTGAGGATATCATCCTCGAACATGGTGAGTGGCTTGATCTTTTCGCCCGCACGTCCGTCTTTGTATTGGTAGTCTTTGGGTAATGAAACCGAGCCAGGGTTTTTATTGCTGACGGTGAGCCCGAGGGTCTCGCCAATATCTCGTGCGACTTGATCGGTTGAGTACGGCATGTTGGCATCAAGTTTTTTAGCCGTCTTAGTGATGTCACCGCTCGTCGTGCGGGTGTCCGTTCCCTCGGTAAATCCGACCATTTCAAAGAAATCGCGACGGGTCCACTTATCAAAAGGATGGTCATGGCATTGGGCGCAAGAAAGCCGTGTACCAAGGATAACACGCACGGTGTTAGCCATGTTGTCTTCCTGCATGCCAGAATCGAGAATGTAATAACCGGTGGCGCCATTGCCGCGTGCGAGCGCAGGGCCTTCGGCGGCAATTAATTCAAAGATGAATTTATTGTAAGGCTTATTCTCTTTA
>CANETI010000317.1 GCA_947440715.1 Planctomycetota bacterium
CCCAATTTACCTATCTCAAACCCCTCTTGTCTGATTAACTCATGCACTTTACCAATGCACAAATTCTCTCTCCCGCACGTTTCTGGGGGATCAAGTAGCCTTGAGATGGACATGACTAATTCATGAACCAGGCATTGAAAAATGACTCTGGCTGTTACTTCTGCTGACTGATAAAGGTATTTCTTATCAGAATTTCCATACAGACCTGTCAGAACCTCGTTGACACGATTCATCCAGTGAATGCGCTTGTTTAGTAGTTGAATGGATTTATCAGCGTTCATGGTTTTCCCTTTAGCACAATTCACTGAACTTCCGGCTTCTAATGTCATGATTACCCCTTCACACAAACAACTTGCTTCAACGTATGCACGACCTCGACGAGGTCTGACTGCGCGGCCATTACGGCATCAATATCTTTATACGCCATCGGCGTTTCGTCGATCACGTCTTTGTCTTTGCGGCATTCCACTCCGGCGGTGGCTTTGATGTGATCGTCGATGGTGAATATTTTTTTTGCTTTGGTGCGTGACATCACGCGGCCAGCGCCGTGACTGCATGAGCTGAATGATTCGGGATTTCCTTTACCACGGACGATGTAGCTGCGGGCGCCCATGGAGCCTGGGATTATTCCCATGTCTCCTAAGCCTGCGCGGACAGCGCCTTTGCGTGTCACAAAACATTCCTTTCCGAAATGTTGTTCTTGGCTGACGTAATTATGATGGCAGTTCACTGCCTCTAATTCGGTGGTAAACGGTGGAATCCCAGGAGTCATACGCACCATTTGGATTAAATTTTCCATCATCACTTGGCGATTGATGCGAGCATAGTTTTGCGCCCATTCCACCGCTGCCACGTAGTCGGTAAAATGCTCGGTTCCCTCGGTGAAATACGCTAAATCTTGATCGGGCAAATCGACGCCGGCTTTACGGCAATCTTTTTTCGCCATCTCAATAAAGAACGTACCGAAACGATTACCGATGCCACGCGATCCTGAATGCAGCATCAACCACACGCGTTGCTCTTCATCAAGGCATACTTCAATGAAGTGATTCCCGGTTCCGAGTGTTCCCAAATGGTTGACCGAACGAGTCGCCGAGTCGCCGTCCTTGGCCAAGAACGGAGTGCGCTCAACAATCCCAGCAAAGCCAGTCGCCAGGTGTTCTTTCCATAAATTATCGACACGCACTGGTCGTTTTCCCCAGGCGCCACGGTCGTTACGTCCGCCTTCATCCGTGCGGCCATGCGGCACCGCGCGTTCAATGCGTTCACGTAATTCTTTGAGTGAAGTCGGTAAATCTTTGGCCATTAGCGAGGTACGCACCGCGCACATACCGCAGCCAATATCCACGCCAACAGCGGCAGGAATTATCGCCCCAACGGTGGGAATAACCGAACCAACGGTCGCGCCAATACCCATGTGCACATCCGGCATCACCGCAATGTGGTGATGAATAAACGGCATACGCGCCGCATTGATGAGCTGCTTACGCGCTTCATCTTCTAACGGCACCCCGCGCACCCAGGCTTTAATGGGCTTGGCATCAGCGACGGTAATTAATTCGTGATTGGACATAGTATAACCTTTCAGGTCGGTTGACCTTCTTCAATCCCGCAAACCGAGGTTGCGGAGTTCTTTATAACCAAGTTGGCGTTTTCGCACGATGGCACGGACCCACGTCGTGTTTTGTTGCACCATGCCCCACCACACTTCATACCACTGACCGCCCAGTTGACGATATTCGTGATCAGGTCCGCTGGCAGGCAAACAATCTAGTGGCATCGACTTTGGCTGTTGGTGCCTTGGTTCGGAAACCCGGCGAATAAGGCCAGTACGAGGACATACATATAGCATCTGTCTATACCAACGTTGATCCAATCGCTCCGGGCCCCTCCCTCTTCCTTTATGCCATAAATTTCCCTGAGCATCTTCCCATACGGTTACCGCCAAACGATCGTAGAGATGTTGCAAAATATGAAATTGCACTGCGGTATCAGCATTAACGAAAGTGCGAATTTCAGAATACACTTTATCCCATGGGCGACCAACTTGTTTTCGTAAGTAACGATAAAGTGGCGCTAAATTTTCACTAAAGTGAGGCCGACGGCGCGGTTCAATCCAAGATTCTTCTGCTGTGTCTTCATCATTACGAAATCGGGTTTGTGCTGCCCAGCCTTTGGGCTGATAGCGGGTATAGCCGGTGCCGGCGTGTCCTCGTTCGACTAAAAGATGATGCATGTCAGGACGCATGGGAATCTCAGGGGTAGGCTGATTGCTGACGGCTCTAATGCGCGAAGAGTGCCAAAGTACGTCTTTCAGACACATCCCCATTAACTACTTTGACCAATTATACTTACGTGGTTTCATCAGATGCGTCGTTTCCTCTATTTTTATTAACTATTATTTTTTTATAGATCTTTTTCTCTTATAGGCGATACATGATTCGGCTAAATGAAGGGCAAAAGTTGATTGCATCATGATGCGCATCATGATGCTAACGCCATCTGAGGAGTCCACATGCGTACCACCATGACCGTCGACGACGACCTGTTGTTGCAGGCAAAGCAGCGCGCGGCTGAATCCGGTGTTAGCGTTAGTGACGTGATTAATAGTGCGCTGCGGCGTGGCTTGGCTGAAGTTCCTGCGCGTCGCGTTGCGGAAACGGGCACCATTACTTACGGCACGGCGAAAACCGTTGGGCCCGATGACGAGGCGCTGCGCACGTGGCAAGCACGCTTGGATGATGATCTCAGTCGCAATAAAATAGGTTTGTGATTGGCATGTATATTTTACCCGATGTTAATATTTTAGTCGCCGCTCATCGCCTCGATCATCCTGCGCATCAAGCGACTATGGCGGCACTTGATGATGAAGGGCACCGTGGGTTTGCGTTGTGTCCACATTTATGGAACGGTTTTATTCGCTTAGTAACGCATCCGTCGATATTCACTCCGCCAACACCGTTAGCGGTGGCCTTAGATACGGTGCGCGAATGGCGGCAGCGACCAACGACGCGCATCCTTGCAGATACTCCGGCTTCCTGGGATTTATTCGAAAAACTATGTCGTCTACACCGCGCCCAGGGCAATGCCGTTTATGACTTACATTTAGCCGCATTAGCCATCAGTCATCGCTGTGTTTTGGTGTCGAGCGACCAGGGATTTGCGCGCATTGACGGACTGCGTTGGAAAACTCCGGACGTGTTGCTGTGAGCGCTGCCGTAACAAAAGCTGTTAAAAACCGTCCTCTCGTCGCCATTGGTTTGCTCGGTCCCACCTTGGATGCCGGTGGCGATCAGAAGCGTTGGAATCGTTGGCGGCCAACGGTTGGTTTATTTCAGCAAAGCGAACTGGTCATCAGTCGTTTTGAGATGTTGCATCAACGGCGGTTTGATGGTTTAGCAAAAACTATATCAGCGGATATTGTTCAGGTATCTCCGCAGACGGTGGTGCGTAGTAAACATATTGAATTTAGTGATCCATGGGATTTCGAGGACGTTTACAGCACCTTATGGGGATTCGCCCGGGGATATGATTGGAAGCCGGACGAAGAAGATTATCTGGTTCATATTACGACCGGCACCCACGTGGCGCAAATTTGTTTGTTTTTATTGACCGAATCACGGCATTTTCCAGCGCGATTAATTCAAACGTCGCCCAGCGCGCGCGAATCAGCCGCACCAAAAAGCCCGGCTGGGATTGCTTCCATTATTGATTTAGATCTGAAAAAATATGACAAGTTGGCTCAGCGTTTTGCGGAAGAACAACA
>CANETI010000318.1 GCA_947440715.1 Planctomycetota bacterium
AGCGTTTCTTGCAAACGCCCTAAACGTGACGCTTCACTTTCGCCTTGGCGCAAGCGCTCAATGACCAAGTCATTGGCTAATCGGCGAATGCCTTCAACCGTTACTCCACGACCGATTTGACCAATACCCAGATTATCGGGTGTCTGCGTAACCAGATCCGCCCGCTGCCTCGTGTAACCAGGGGTGGTTGCATTCGCAATATTATGACTGGTGACTTCAATCGCTCGTTGATGCGATTGCAGCGCAGATAGTCCGACTAATATGGCATCAGGCATGGCCGCCTCCAGGGTAATCCACTGGGACAACGCACGCAGCGTGCCGAAATATCGGTATTAACCGGCGAGGTTGACCAAGCGACCGTGACCGCGTTGCGTACCGCCCAGTCCACGACGATCATACGACTGCAGCTCTGTATCGCCGGTCAAAGCGTTCACCAAATCACGCATTAATCCCAACCCCTGCCGCAGGAGCGCCTGATTGCGTTCCTGGACAATTCGTAACCGATCAAGCGCATCTCGAATTAATAATTGACGCGCCTTCAATTCACTTTGTAACGGCTCAATACTCATTCCGACAACGTGCGTTAACGATAATGATCCGTCTTTTTTACCCACGGCTTCCGCAATGCGGAACAACAGGCGATCTCGAATTTTTCGCAAGCGCTGCTGCTCAGCAATATTTGGTTCAATTTGTTTGGTCAACTCAGAAAAAATTGCTAGCTGATTTGCAATCAAGGCTTGTTGTTGCCGTTCAGCGAGCGCTAACAATCCACGATAACACGCAAGTTCAGCATTAAGGTGGTCACGTAAACCCTGAACCAATTCGTTCGGTATCATAATAAACCTCCGACATCCGTGGGTGGTGGAGTCTTAATATCCGCGCGTGCGGCCAATTCACGCATAACCATATCAGCAATCCCAAGTCCGCCTGCTGAGCGCTCGCTTAATCCTCGATGCAATAACCCAGTAAACTGTTCTGTAGCGTTATCTCCGCCCAAAATTGGGTCGTCATCGATGGTTTTTCGCTCCATATCTTTAAATAACAAATCAATAAATGATGCTTCAAATTGTTTCGCTGCTTGTTGCAAGCGGCTACGCTCATCGTGATTGATACCAGGTAAACGCCCATCAGACGTAATAGATAGATCGCTCATTACATCACCACCAATTCTGCATGTAGTGCACCAGCGCGTTGAATGGCTTCGAAAATAGCTACTAAATCACGCGGACGTGCGCCTAAGGCATTCAAACCATTGGCTATATCTTCCACCGTAGCGCCCGAAAAAACATTCAATGAACCTGGTGTTTGCGTGGGTTTAATGCCATTTGGCGGCTCAGACGAACGAAGACGCGTAACGGGATCCACCCAGGCGACTGAATCGATTACTTTATTACGATCAAGTGGATCAGAGCGGCGTTCTGCAACCGGCATCACGCGCAACGATAACCCACCATGACTAACCGCTACCTGGCTAATACGCACTTCATTGCCCGCCACCACGGTACCAGTACGCGCATTAATAACGACACGTGCACGAATATCGGGGGAAACTCGTAGTTGTTGCAATTTCGCAATCGTTGCAACTAATTCAGTTTCACTTGGTTTTTTCTCAAAACCTAGTGTCACCATGGTTGCGTCTTCGGCCTTCACGCGATCGACACCAAATTCAGCCGCCAACGCTCGCCCAACGCGACTTGCCGTGGTAAAATCCGCGTTCTTTAAGACCAGGCGCAAACGATCTCCATACAGTAAACTGACTGGCACTTCACGCTCGACTAATGCACCTGCTGCCAAAGTCGCAACCGTTTCCACATTTTTATGATCAGTACCATTAGCCGCAAAATTAGGGCCTGCATTTCCGAAACCGCCGACGCTTACCGTCCCCTGGGCAACGGCATAGATATTTTCATCAGCAGCAACCATCGGCGTCTGCAGTAAGACCCCGCCTTTGAGGGACGTCGCATCACCCAAACAGGAAATTTGTGAATAAAGGCGCGAACCATTGCGCGTAAACGCGGGTAAATCAGCCGTTACAGCCACCATGGCAACGTTCTTTGACTGTAAATCGCTTTCAGAAAAACTCAGGTGTTTGGTCGCCAACATTTGCCGCAACATGCGAACCGTCGCCGGAGTTTTATCACCAGTGCCAGATAAACCAACGACCACACCGATGCCATGTAATTGTTTATCACGAACGCCATAAATTTCACATAAATCTTTTAATCGAACGCCATCAGCTTCGGGCAAAATCAATGGCATCGTAGCTGCAGGTACGGAAATGGCCGTAGGCGCACTTGCCACTTCACTAGTCCATCCATTTGCGATTAAACCACTCAGTAAAAATGCACCAAGACCAGCTACAATACGCTCAGACCGACGTAAGTCTTTATCTTTGAGTACCTGTTTATTTACCATTGGTTTATCCGGCGTTGGAGTTGCTTGATGCTGCATCGCAACGCATTGCAGGCGCAGAAAGACTAAATCCATGCCCATAAAAATATGTCGCATAAAGGACCTCAAAATGGCCACAGGATGTCAAGGATTTGCCCAAGGAAGCCCTCGCTACCTGAGCGAGTAAGCGGCCCCTCGCCGACAATAGAGACTTGAAAATTATGCAATTTCTCTGAGAAAACAGTATTATTAGCCTGGATATCTGCCGTACGAATAATTCCAGTAATTAAGATCGTTTTCGTGTCTTGATTAACTTTTACCAAACGACGACCTTCAATTAACAAGTTGCCGTTGTCTAATACATCAATCACGCGTCCGGTGATCGTTGCTTTTACCTCACCTTCGGCCTCGTATTTACCCTCACCTTTAAAATCTTTCTCGGAATTCATCGCTAACGCAGGCAAAGTACCGGCTTGTGGCGAACCAGTTGCAGCTGGTAACTCATTCGATCCTGGAAAAAGCGTAACGGCAGCTTCAACTGTATTTTCACGTTTATTCTGGGTTTTATGACGTTCAGAAATCGAGGTCGTTTCTTTCACCAGAATAGTGATCAAATCACCACTGCGGCGAGCCACTTGATCAGAATAGAGTGTCCCGTCAGCCAACGTTTCAGCCTTAAACAGGCTTTCTGCCTGCAATGGCAGCAACCAGAGTAACAACATCAGATGTCGTAGAGCCAAGCACATAGTGTGGTGCCTCCAGTCGTTACCCCGGGATGGAGCATCCGACTTCACCACCTACGCAATCACCGTGCCAGCTTATTTGGCCGCGCTAAGCGCTCCAACGAGATCAAGATCCAAATTGAATAAACGCTCCAGTTTTAAAATGCGAAACACGGCTTTAATGTTGGGAGTCAAATTACAAACGGCGACTTTACCCCGTTCTGCCGCAATTTTGTTCCGAGTCGCAATAATTGCGGCGATATTCACCGAGTTCAAAAAATTGGATTGTGCCATATTAAACACAAAAGCACGTTTCCCATTCGCCAACATTGGCTCAACCATGCGCATCAATGATTGGCACTCTTCATTGACGATTTCGATAACCGTAACTTCATTTTCTTCGTGAAAGTCCATGCCAAAATTCCTGCTAATGAACCGCATAGTGCGAGAATGAGGTGGCTGTCTAGGGCCACTTTATTGCATGCCTAGAGCAGGTTAATTCTATCATTCGATGGGTTTATATGACCCCAGCTATTCACTCCTATTTAGACGCTTGACTTATTTGTTATCGATCGTTATCTATTGTCATCCACCAAGGACATGATTATGTCGACCACCGTGCA
>CANETI010000319.1 GCA_947440715.1 Planctomycetota bacterium
GCTTGTGCAGACAGATGCCAAATGCACCGAGTGCAGTTGAGAGTTCTTGCACGAGACTTTGGCCACTGCCAGGTGCTTTGAAGAGGTCCAAGTCGCTGTACTGAGCCAGATCACCGATGCGGGAAACGCCTAAGTTTTCCAACATTTGCTGACTCTTATTTATTAATTCCAACTTTTCGATACTTTCACCCAAGACCTTTTGGTCGGCCTTGGAGATGGAGCGTTCTTCGCCATCGCGGTACATGCCTAAACGCAGATTACGTGCGGCTAACATTTCGCGCACTTCTTTGAGCGAGGTTTCGCCGAAATTTTTGTAGCTCAGCATTTCTTGTTCGGAAATGCGCAGTAAATCGCCTAAGGTGAAAATGTTCATTTTAGACAGGCAGTTACGGCTACGAACGGATAGCTCGAAATCGTTGACTGGCGTGCGCATGATTTTTTCCATGCGTTCGCGTTCGCGTTCTTCACGTTCGTCGTAATACATGTTGCGGCTGGACTTCGCGTCGCGCAGTAACATTAATGCGCGACGATCGCGCGGGTTGTAAGCCAAAACTTGGCGGAAACAGTCGATAGCTGCATTCGATTCGCCGCGTTCTTCGTATAAAATACCAAGGTTGGTAATGCCTGGAACATAGTGCGGATGCACGTCTGAGCAGACTAAATAATATTCAACCGCCATGTCGTCGTCGCCGATGCGATCAAGCAAAACGCCGAGTTTAAATGCGGCTTCCACATGTTCTGGATCTTTTTCCAGGGTGGATTCGTAGGCGTTGATGGCGGCTTCGACATTGCCTTTGGCATCTTGTACACGGCCAGCTAAAAAATCGCGATCAGCGCCGTCAGGTACTGCGCTTAATGCTTTTTCAGCTTCTTCGACCATATCGCCGTCCAACAACGTGCGTACCAATTCGATGTGGGCTTCGGGTAAACTTTTTGCAGCAATGGCAAAATGCGTTTTGGCTTCGACGTGATCGCCGAGCTCATGATAAATTAAACCTAACAAGGCTTGGTTGTAGGCATCAGTTCCTTCGATGCCTTCTTCGGCATCGCTAAAATGTCCAAGGGCAAAGGACACAATGCCTTTACGTACTTTCGCATCGTCTTTTATTCCGCCTAAGCCTTCCTGCAGGGCGGCGGCGAGCTTGCGATGCTCTTCCACGTCCTGAATAGAAATGCGACGTAATAATCGGATTTGTGCTAAGGTGGGACGTTGGCTGCCGGTTAAAACCTGGGCGCAACGGGGCAAAGTGGCAGTGGCCATGAACACTCCTCGAATATGGAAGGGGGCGGGATGCTAGGGGACCGTGGGCGTGGGTCAATGTGGATAGCAGGCGAGCGAGTGCTTTGTGCACGCCGCCACCTGGATTTCTGTCTAACGGTTGCCGCTTAGACCTTTTGGTAAAGCCTTGGCGAGTCGCTCGACTAAGGTGTCGATTTCAGCCGACCTGATAATGAGCGGTGGAGCAATGCGCAGGGTGTTGTTGCCAGCAGGTCCGACAATCAGTCCATTTTCACGACAAGCCGTCACTAATGAGCCTGGATCACTGTCCAACTGCACGCCAACGAGCAAACCACGACCACGTACTCGGCCAGCTCCAAACAAGTTAATCAAAGCGGACATCAAGCGTTCGCCCTGAGTGGCAACATTTGAGATAAATCCGGGTTTGAGCAATTCGCTCATGACGGCCATTCCAGCGCTACATGCCAGCGGATTGCCCCCAAAGGTCGTCCCATGCATGCCTGGTTTGAATAACGCAGCGACTTGTTCATTCGCAAGAATCGCACCGATCGGCACCCCGCCGCCGAGGCCTTTTGCCATGGTCATTATGTCTGGAATAACTTGGTCATGTTGATGACAAAACATTCGTCCAGTGCGGCCAAACCCGGTCTGAATTTCATCCATAATCAGGAGCGCTTCATGCTTGGTGCACAGTTCACGCAGATACGTTAGGTAGCCACTTGGTGGCATCAGCACGCCGCCTTCGCCTTGAATAGGCTCAATGAAAACCCCAGCAATATCACTATTTTGCGCAAATGCGGCATCTAATGCGGCGCGATCTCCATAGGGCAGAAATTCGCAGGGGGCCAATGGGGCAAACGGTTCGCGATATTTGGGATTCGACGTGATTGATAGCGCGCCCATAGTTCGACCATGAAAACCATTGGCGAAAGCGATGACCTTACTTTTGTGTCCTTTATGTTGCTGATTACCCCATAAACGTACGAGTTTGTAAGCTGCTTCATTGGCTTCAGTACCAGAATTACAAAAGAGTACGCGACCTGGAAAGGCAGCATTTACAATGGTTTGCGCTAACTGTTCCTGCTCAAGAATAGTGTAATAATTGGAGCAATGTAAAAGTGTTGCGGCCTGTTTGGAAATAGCTTGGACCAAAGCTGGATGTCCATGACCGAGCGTACTGACCGCCACGCCGGCAAAGGCATCAAGGTAAGTTTTCCCGTTCGTATCGGTCAGATAAACGCCGTTGCCGCTGGCAAAGCAGACATCCGCGCGACCGTAATTTTGAAATAAGACAGAAGGGGATGCAGGCGTAGACGATGGTGACATGAGAATCCTCGGCGGGCAGGTGGGTGAGTCTCTGACTTTGCTACACGGATCAAGTTGTCCGGAGGGTACGCGACACGACGCCGAGAGTTCGCTCGCTTGCGGTTGTCTAGAGCCTTGCATACGGTGGGTGCCAACCGCAAGGTCCGCTTGTGTGGACTACTGTGGGATAACGACTTAGCATGCGAACAGCGGATAGTTGCCGACGCCAGGAGTTGATATGAACGAGGCCGCCATTGAGCCGCCATTTGCATCATGGGCACGCTGGTTTGTTCCAGCGTTGGTTGCGGTATTACTGGTGGACCAAATCAGTAAAGCATGGTTATTTTCGTTAAGTGAACAACAGATCGCAACGTTTCCCAAATGGATAGATCTTTCATGGAATACTGGCGTTGCTTGGGGAATGGGTAGCAGCATGCCTGTTTTTGTTGTCGCTATAACCATCATTTTAATTCCAATATTATGCTGGGTATGGTGGACACAATTTCGCCCGCTTGGCGCTTGGGAAAATCTAGCCTTTGGTGCGGTGTTGGGCGGTGCTTTTGGTAATGGTATTGATCGTGTGTTGACTCAGTTTGGTCAGGAAAAGGGTGTGCGCGATTTTATTAGGATTGATTTAAATATGGTTGGAATCAATTACGTGTGGCCAACATTCAATGTCGCCGATGCGGGCATTTGTTGTGGCGTCATTTTGTTGGTGGTTTTATCTTTTTTTAAACGACCCGTACCGATAACTGCCTCTGAAACCAAGGTTCTGGTTTAAGGTAGTTGGAGAAACGTTATGCGTATTAATTCTGCTGCAAATGAGATCGTTCTCAAGATCGTCTATTACGGTCCGGGAATGGCAGGAAAAACCACCAACCTGACCGTTATTCATGATCGCATGCCGAGTCATGCGGCGGGTGATTTGGTGATGGTTGATAGGCACAGTGAACGGACCCTGCGCTTTGATTTGCTAGCCGTTGACGGTGGTGGAATTAATGGTCATCAAATTCATTATGAATTTTATACCGTTCCTGGTCAAAGTTATTATGCGGCAACTAGACGTGCGGTATTAGCGGGTGCAGATGCGGTCGTGTTTGTGGCAGATAGTCGTCGTGAAGCGCTGGATGAAAATATTGAAGCGATGAACGAAATGTTAGGTAATCTACGCCATCATGGTTTA
>CANETI010000320.1 GCA_947440715.1 Planctomycetota bacterium
ATAAAAACAATAGTAAACATTACTTTAGAACGATTCGTGAGTTTTTAGAAGGCACCACTCCTGCCAACGGATCAGAAGAAAAGCTTGCTAGCATTAAAGAGACGGCGAAGAGCGGAAAAACAGCAGAGAAAACCACCTCCTACGAGGTAGCAGATGAGCTTGAAGACAATGGCATGGATGCACTCAAATTGATCTCCCAGATATCGAGTGGCGGAAACAATCGGCTAGAAACCCTGCTCCAGAGCGTGCAACAACAGGCGTTTCTTAGTCTTTATTACGCCCACAAAATTCGCGGCGCCACTTATTTAGGTGTTCCAAAAGAAGCAAAAAAATCGGCAGCGCAAAATGAAATGCACAAAGCCTACGGCTGGTGGATGCACTACGTCAATTCAATGGAAGCCCTGTATGAAGCGGAAGATTTCCGCACCTATGAAGTGAAAGACCTCGGTTGGCATTTTTGGGATAAATCCGTTTTAGCCGAATATCACGATCTAGGCGGTAGCGGAACGCCCCCTTTACCCGAGTTGCCAACCGCTTCGTTAGCGCCGATTATTATCTCTTCGACAAATGCGACCTACACGCTTGGTTCGACTTTCACGTACCACATTACTGCCACTAATTCCCCAACAATTTTCGCTGCATCCGATCTGCCCAGCACCCTAACCATTAACCCAACAACCGGAGTGGTGAGCGGAAGCATCACTGCTATCGGGCAGACCACCTTCACGGTAACCGCCACGAATTCCTCGGGGGTCGGTTCGCAAATGGTAAAGGTCACGGTGAATGAACCCCGCGCCAATGCGGCGCCATCTATTTCAAATTTACCTGATTATACTTTGGACGAAAATAAATCAGTTGGCCCCATCTCACTCACGGTGAAAGACAAGGAAACGCCTGCGGCAGCGTTAATCGTGTCTGCTACTTCATCGAATTCATCTTTAGTACCGGTTTCAAATATCGTCTTTACTGGTAGCGGTGCTCATCGCATGGTCACGATCACTCCATTACCGAATATGAATGGCAAGACGACCATCACCGTCGTGGTGAGCGATGGTTCCCACAGTGAAAGTACGCGCTCCACGATCACGGTCAAAGCTGCAAAGAGCGATGCTCCACCTAATTAATAACATAATCACCCGATATTCATGAGCCGACTAAGCTACCAGTGAGTCGGTTCGTTAATGAGACGTTGGATGAAGCTAATGGTCCCGACTGGATTAACTTGTTTACCTTGTGAGCGATCGTCCTGCGACAGATTTATTGGTCGATGAATATATGAGCCGGCTTTCTTCGGCTCAAATTCATTTTCGAGCAGGGCGTAGTCACTGCTCGCGACATGGGCACTCCACTCAATTAAGTACTGCAGACGAATTTCTTGGGACTGATATACAGCGAACAGTGATTTTCCCCCGCCGACAAAAAGATCCTGTTGCCCAGCACGCTCGACCTCGTCCCAATTTCGGAATCCCTGCGTGTCGCCGACGCCACAGGTGATAACGAATGATGCCGGACCAGCACGCCAGACTCGGAACCATGACGGTATTTGACGCGCGGTGTCAATTCGTTTATCGCCGCTTATGTACAGCGCGGGGGTCATGAGATTGTCATATTTCTGCGGATCTGCTTTTGCCACATATGGCATGAACATTTCAGGGCCGGTGGTGGCGATAGGATTCACGGAAACTCGGGGCGAAACAGCGTAAGGCGGACGCATCATCACGTACATCGGACAGCGTTTGGCTGGGCGCTCACTATCTGGTACATTTAAGTCCACCCACTTATCCCACGCGCCAGCAGTTTCTACTCCCAGTTTATTGCCGCTCTCATCAAGTGGGCCAGGTTTTCCCGTTCGTACGTCAATCCATCCAAATGCCTCGCGGCGTACGGTCAAAAGCCCTCCGCTAGGTGGCTTGGGAGACCAACCCAAGCGAGAAGATTCCATGACGAAATTACAGGCCGCCACCATCATAATGTGCGCCTGCGCTTCGTGCACGGTGTTCAACGATTCTTGAACGTCGCTCCGCATGCGAACCAAAAATGTTAGCGCCATCGCAGCCAACAACGCAGAGATTCCTGCGACAATAATTAAAATAGTACCACGGCGACAAGTGTTTGTTTTGTTCATAGGGACACCGTTCATTAAGGTTTAAAATCCAAATTTTTATCGTTCTTCGTGTCATTGATACCATACCATTCAGCCCACCCTGCTCCTGAACCTGCATTTCCAGGCTTTCGCTGTTGACGAGCCCCACGCAGTGTCGTCCCGAGGGCGGAAAAGCTTAACTCAGTTAATTGACCGGTCAGACTGTTAACTAATTGAATTTTATTAAGGCAAACAAAACGATTGTGGTTAAAAAATCGAGTAACCTGCATCTCAACATTTGGCCAATGAATCGGCCTAGCTTCCAATTGAGGTTTTGACGATAAAGATAGACTCATAAATTCGTCAATGTTTCCTGTATTGGAATCGATTCCGGTTACTATCCTGCGACGAAAATTATCTTTGCTAATCTTTCCTGAGCCGCCAAGCGGCTTGAGCGGCACAAGAAAAAATGTGGTGTTTTTAGTACAGCGGTAACGACCTTGGGCAAAACTTGATCCACCATCACTGCTGCGAAAGTTGTTAGGGCCGTTGCTGGATGAGTTCTTCGTAAATTCTGGTATTAAATCGAATTTTGTCCCAACTTTACCAATGTACGTATAGAGCATCGACGGGGGCAGGTAATCGCAGAAGGCATAATATCCGAGGTTCTCGTGCAACATTTTCATTTGGTCGAACAGCCAAGTATGGTTTGCGGTATAGCCCGATTGAGAAGTAGAAGCAAAGTTCGAGTAATCTCCAAAACGTCCTATCGATTGATCAAATTCGGCTGGGTTTGCACGCCACCAAGTTCTCGAAGAACTAACTGGCCAAGGATAAGTTGCATCCCAATTTTTATCGTTTTCTTGTTCTGAATAAACGTACATTCCCTGAATGGCCATCGTGGTGCGATTCAAAGCCGTCGGAAGTTGGGAAAATGGCAGGCTTGGATTCCGCAATGCTTGTTCGGTACTATCGGTTGATTGCGGATTATCATAAGCCGTCCAGAAATCGAGCTCATGCAGCGCTTCGCTGAATCCTGCACGCAGTAAACTATTTTCTAAAGCTAAGCGATTTGCCGAAGTCACGGTCTGACTGGTGACGCGAAACCCCGCCAGAGCCGCATAGACCAACAACATGCCCATTGAAATAGCGATCATTAATTCAATGAGCGTGAATGCGTCACGGATTTTGATTGGTACTATTTTCATGAGTGTCTTCTTTCGTCGTTTTAGCGGATAGTTAGCGAATCGCCCCATGAACCCGCATGTCATAGTAATTAAAACGCGCAACCGTGACGGCGCGCATCCGCACCGAACGCGGTACCAATCCGCGGTCGAGCATTTGATTAGAATTCCGGTCCGCGCCCCACTGACCGAGGAAACGTTGCATATTAGTGGGGTTCAAACCTTGATCGGTCGTATTATTACCAAAATCATCAATCCCATGGACTCCCGGAATCCGGTTTTTGCCAGGTTCAGTCTTAGTGCCAGTGGGATAACCGCTCATGTCACCATTAAAAATCAGTATTTTCTCTGGGTTGCGAAAGGTGAAGATGTGGTGATCCATCCATTTTTGACCAGAGCAAAGTTCATTGAACCGTTTACCGGTACGCGGTGCCTCTTTTACATAGCGACCA
>CANETI010000321.1 GCA_947440715.1 Planctomycetota bacterium
GCTGATGTTCGCAATAACTTCTATTTTAGTGCGGTTGCTGCATAGGATACCCCCTAGCACCACGCTTCCGTGGACCATAGTGGCACCATGCTGCGCTTGGATGGGGTGACCAAAACCTTTTATGACCGTGGTCGCGGAGCCGTGCGGGCCGTTGATGACATTTCACTCACCTGCGATGCTGGTGTTTGTGCCTTAGTTGGTGCGAACGGAGCAGGAAAAAGCACCCTTTTACGCCTCATAACCACGCTTTTAACTCCAGACGCTGGCATCATTCGTTTGAACGAACTAGATACCCGCCACGACGCGGAACAAGTGCGGCGACGGCTGGCTTATTTGTCTTCAACCACGCGAATTTACCAACGACTAACGGGTCGTGAATTGTTAGCTTATGTCGGCGGCTTTTTCGATCTCTCGGGCTCGGTCCTAGAACAACGCATCGATGCGATGGTCGAAACTTTTTCTCTGCAGGCATTCCTTAATCAGCGCATTGAAGGCCTGTCCACCGGCCAACTGCAACGCATTAATTTAGCGCGAACGCTGTTGCCTGATCCTGATCTCTTAATTTTAGATGAGCCGACAACCGGCCTGGATGTCTTAGCAGCACAAGCACTCGTCGTTGCAGTGCAACAAGCCATCCGCCCAGGACGATTAATTTTGATCGCCACCCACATTTTGCGCGAAGTCGAGCAATGCGCCGACCGCATGGTGGTATTGCGTCACGGACGAATAATTTTTGAAGGAGCACCGGCTCGCTTAGGCACGGGCACTACTTTCGAAAGTTCTGTGCATCATTTACTCAATACCGGAATCACTCCGACGCTTGCTGAGGTCACTCAGGATCAAACAGCTGGTCAAGAGGCGCACGAGACGCCATGAAATTCCAACATTTGCTCCATGTATTTCGCAAAGACAGTTTAGAAATTCTGCGCGATCGTCGCACGTTATTTGTTAATATTGTTCTCCCTGCCTTATTGTATCCGTTCATTGCGCTTTTCATGCTGCAAGTGGTTCAATTAACCAAAGCGCAACAGAGCGACCCACCGCGTGTCGCATTAATCGATATTCCTGAACGCTTGCATGAATTGCTTGCTGTTCCCGTTGATAAAACCAGCGAAGTGCAAGATGATCCGCAACGCGCTATCACCCCAGTTGTCATCGTTGATTTACCGCATCGCACGATGATTAATCTGCGCAGTGCAGCGCTCGAATTAGCACATGCAGAAAATGATCTAGATGAAAAAATAGCAGAAGAACTTCATGTATTAACGAAAAAACGACAGGTTTTGTTAGAACTATTACGTGAAAGTCGCTTAGCTGGTCTGTTATTAAATCAGCCCGATCTCTCTTCAGCACAAACCCGATGGTATGCCACCTATGACAATGCTCACGTTAAAGGAGAAAGAGTTAAGCGCGCCATCGGACAAGCCGCGGAAAAGTATCGTAATGAGAAAATTTTAGAACGCTTATCATTGGCCGGATTAGGCAAAGACGCCCTGCAACCACTATCCCTGGTTTCCCAACCACTCGCGCCTTTCGCTGAATCCGTACGCACGCATTTAGCCGGTATTATCCCGCTTATTTTAGTGGTCTTTGCCGCGCTCGGAGCTTTTTACCCTGCCATTGATCTAATTGCTGGAGAGCGTGAACGCGGAACTCTGGAAAGCTTATTGTCGTGGCCTGTACGACGACGTGATTTATTTCTCGGAAAATTATTAGTCACCTGCGTTGCCGCTATTATTTCCGTGATTCTCAACCTCACGTCGCTCGCACTCACGATGGGCTTGGTGGGAAACCAACTCGCCTCTGCCGGAGCTGATTTAGGCGGCGCCATCGGCACCGGCCTGGGAACTTTAGCTTTATGCGTCGCTGTCCTTTTGCCGCTCACCCTGACCATGGGGGCGCTGTCCTTGGCGTTAGCTGGCATTGCTGCGAGCGCCAAAGAAGCGCAAAATTATTTATCGCCTTTACTCTTGGTAGTGTTAGTTGCTGCGATGGTCGCGGCTATTCCTGACACCCAACCAAGTTTTATTTTAGACCTTATTCCCATTACTGGTTCCGTGTTGGCGCTGAAAGAATCTCTCCAAGGACACTCGATTCCGTGGTTTCATTTGTTGGTGTCGACCGGTGCCAGCATCGCTTTGGCCACGGTCGTTGTCGCCTGGGCGACCCGTTTATTAGATGATGAACGATTTTGTTATCCGGGCTTAGTCCGCGCCGGATGGGGACGTTTTCGTCATTGGGGAAAACCACCAGAAACCCCAAATGGCCTCGAAGTAATGGCGGTATTCGGCGTGGTCGTTGGTGGCATGACCATGGGCGCCAGTTTGTTTCAGGGGATGCCGGTTATCGTAATTATTGCCGCACCATTATTATTATTTGTTTTATTTCCGGCGCTGCTGCACTGCTGGTTAGGGGGATATGCTCCGCAAACTATTTTGGGTATGCGACCAACACCATGGAATGGCGTCGCTCGCGCAGTCGCCGCCATTCCTTTTGCCATTTTACTGAGCATGGCCATTGGCTCACTTCAGCCCCAGCCCTCCGACACCGATACACACATGCTAGAGAAAATGATCGGAGAATTACGCGCCCATGGCATCTTCATCGAATTAATCTGCTTAGCACTTATTCCTGCTGTGTGCGAAGAAATATTCTGTCGCGGTACCTTGCTGAGTGGCCTTACACGTGGTACTGGCGCAATAGGGGGCGTCATGGTCTCCTCATTTCTCTTTGCTGCTTTGCATTTATCACCATACCGTTTCCTGCCACAAATGAGTCTCGGCATTGTCTTAGCATTATTAGCATTGCGGTATCGCTCCATTATTCCCTGCATCATTCTCCACGCCGGACATAACGCTGGCGTCCTTTTGATTGAGCACACTGGGGCAACAAATATGCTTGAAAGTATCCCTCCACTTGCCGCCCTTGGCATTGGATTTCTTGGACTGTGGTTCTTAATCATCATGCCACAACGAAAAGCCCTGGATCTTAAAGACCCAGGGCTTGGCGAACGCATTCTTTAAAACTAATTGGTATTGATGATTATTCGTCGTCTGCGGGTAAGATTTTAATTCGAATAACACCCGTGCCACCAGCGCCCCAACTATAACCGCTAAAAGGGCCCAAATAAACTTTCCCTTCACCTTCAATGATGCCTGGCTTCAACCATTTACCGTTTTCAACCTGCATGACTAAAGCACCTTCGCTAAAATCGCCAGATGAGCTCAGCGGATACGTTATACCATTTGAAACGTAGGTATTATCGCGGCCTTTGTAATTTACACTGCGTTGTTGTGAGCTGTAGTAAGAAGACGGCGTCCACGTATCGGTTGGATGCGGCACAATACGATAACGTTTTCCTGCGGTCAGGCGCAGTCCAATATCATTACGATCTCGGGTTGCTGAAATTTCAGCGGTACCGCCACGCAAGCGATCCCACTGCTTACTCGTCAAATTATCGTAATTAAGATTCGTCATCGGAATTGCCGAATCTATTTCATCCATGCGCTTAATAATGCGGTCTTTGCTAATGCCGGTAATTTTCGGCTCAGCTTTTTGATACCAATATTGTGCGCGGGTAAACGGGCCTTCCTTGGTTGCCGCACGGCCTTTTTTACCGATATCGTACCACTTGTCGCCCATTTCAATTTGTTGCGCAACACCATCTGGACGTAATTGTTCCATATCGGCCAAACCTTTGAGCAGGACATCAGAACC
>CANETI010000322.1 GCA_947440715.1 Planctomycetota bacterium
AAACGCATCTTCCAAGTCTGTGGAATAAGGGTTATTGGCCAGTTGGCGACGAAGCAATCATCGGCTCCGGCATTAATGGTGTCTACTTGTTGGTGAATCAGGAACAGTAACGGCTTGGCTAAATCGTCAGGCTGCTATTGCGCGAAGAATTGTTTATCGGCATTACTGCTTACAAATGATGGCGATCAAGAATGGTGCACTTCTCGACTATTTCGCATTGAAAACCAGTATTACATCGATTTTTACGCACTGCTTTTAGTGTCATCGTCACGGTACACGATAATAGCCAAAATGTCTGGTCTGTACTTGAGTCGCTAACGGCATTCGGGTAATCTTAATCAGCTCAACCTTGTTAGCGCTACTATGATGGAGTTGTCGATGACAACGGATTCTCCTCAATTAGATACGAACGACTTAAAGAAATGGATGCCATCACTTGATGCCGCACATGAACCGGAAAAAACGATTAATTCCCTGGGATTAGATGAGGGCTCTAAACCTCGTTCTTCGATAAACCTCCATCGTCTGGGATATGAAATTGGCGCAGAATTAGGCCGTGGCGGTATGGGATTGGTCAACAGTGCGCGACAAGAAGTATTTGACCGTGAGGTGGCCGTCAAACGATTATTAAGCGATGAATCGCATCATCAGGAAGCCATGAAGTTTTATGCCGAAGCCGTGATCACGGCACAGTTAGAACATCCGCATATTGTTCCAATTCATGACCTGATGTCGAACGCGGACGGACAATTACAATTAATCATGAAACGGGTGAAGGGGTTTTCTTGGCGCGATTTATTACACCCACGTTCGCCGGAACACCGTAAGCGCGCAAAAGCGTTAACCTTGAATGACCATTTAGACATCTTACTGAAAGTTTGTGACGCGATATCTTTTGCCCATGAACAAGGCGTGTTGCATCGGGATATAAAACCAGAAAATATTATGGTTGGTAGTTATGGCGAAGTGCTGGTCATGGATTGGGGTTGTGCTGTGGTATTTGGAGATCGTGAACATCATCCAATCGTACCGCGAGTTGAAGAGATAAAAAATATTGCTGGAACGCCGTGTTATATCGCGCCGGAAATGGTCGTGTTCAAATCGGGTCACATTGGACCACAGAGTGATGTGTATCTGTTAGGTGCGACACTGTATGAAGTATTGACGCTGAAGAAGCCGCATCATGGCACGGATGTTTATCAGGTATTGCGCCACGCCGTGATGGGAGCGATTACTCCTCCTGTGGAAGCTGCACCGGAACGGAAAATTCCGATAGAATTAGCGGACATTTGCATGGCAGCATTAGTAAAAAAACCATCTGCGCGCATTGGTCAGGTGTCTGTATTTGCCGATAAAATTAAAGATTATCGGCATCATGCTCAAGCCGTGGCGCTGGTGAATGCGGCGCGCGCGCACTTAACACAGGCGGCGAATAAACCGCGTGGTGCAGCAGAATTATTGCGTAAGGCGGTATCGGGAGCCGAACAGGCGTTAGAGATTTGGCCAGGATGGGTGACCGCAAAAGCGGTATTATTGGACGCCGTGTTAGCGGATACGCGCCACCACTTAGCGGAAGGAGCCGCTTCGTTGGCGGCTATTGAGGCAAGCCGCGCAGCCACACTCGCCCGTGAATTAGAAAAACCAAAATTAGTAGAAGAAGCTAAATCGCTGAGCGCTTCGGCGCGCACGATGGTTAATGCTCAACTTGCACGCCAACAGCAATTGCGTTTAGCGCGCATTGGTACCGTTGCTGCAGGAATTGTTTTAGTCATTGGCCTGAGCGTATTTTTGATAATTTTAAGTATACAACAACGGACGACGACAGAAGCGTTAAAAAAAGCAGAATTAGCGTTAGCTGCATTACAAAGTGAACAGACTGGTCGTAGTGGCGATCAAAAGACCTCCGCGCCTGCGTTGATTTTGCAGGCGCGCACCGCCATGGCAGCACAACATTGGGACGCCGCAATTACCGCCTTGCGAACAGCCATTAGTTTTGATGCATCAGCAATTGAGGCGCATCAATTATTGACCAATGTATTGGCGGCAACGAAGCGTTATGGCGATGTTCAGACAGCAGGGGAGCAATGGCAAGCGGCGGCCGATGGTGATATTACCGCTATGCGCCTCATAACACTGAGCAATTTATTAAAGGACAATACAGATGAAGTGAAGACAACGGAGATGCAGATTCAGCTCGTTGAATTGTTTGAAGCACAAAAACTCTATGTTTTAGCTGAAACAGCATCCATTCCGAAAGATAAACGTTTAGAAGTCTATCGTAAACGGATCGATTCCGTTTGGCCGGGCGCGGGTTCATCAATCTACATGCGCAAAGATGGACTCCTGATGACCCCGTATTCCACGAAAAAAGACTATGGCTTAAAGGGGCGCGCAGACGTGATCGATTTGGAGCCGCTTCTGGGTATGAAATTTGCAGAGTTATGGCTGACAAATACCCAAGTTAAAAATCTGCAACCATTAGCGGGCATGCCATTAGAAGAATTATCTTTGGACTACTCGCCCGTCATGGATTTATCGCCGTTGAAAGGCATGTCTTTGACAACCCTTCGCATCAATTACACGAGAGTTAAAGATTTATCTCCTCTGGCAGGAATGCCCCTGAGAATGCTTAGAGGGTCTTCGATTCCGTGTACCGATATATCGCCACTGGCAGGAATGCCCCTGAAAGAAGTGCATTTATGGAATACCCAAGTGTCCGATTTATCGCCGTTGGCAGGAGCCCCGCTGGCCGAGTTGGTGATTGGCAATGCGATTCGTGATATTGGCCCATTAAAGGGAATGCCGCTCAAAACCTGTGTTATTTACGGTCGCGGCGACATTGATTTATCGCCATTGGCAAAAGCGCCGCTCGAACATCTATCGCTATTCACTGATGGCATCATCGACTTGACTAAACTGCCAAAGACTCTTTCCAGTTTGTCGTTAGGCGGACTCAGTTTACGTAACGCCGCAGATCTCGGTCAATTTAGATTCAAGACAGTTAAAATTGATAGCTACCGGCGTGCGCCGTCGCTTGATTTAACTTTTCTCAATGGCGCTCAATTAGATCAGCTTCACATTGAAAGTTGCACGGTACTCGATTTAAAGGCTTTGTTGGCACCCAAGCTCAGCAATCTTATTTTGACGGAAAATGGGGATTTGGATTATTCACCATTGGCGAAATGCCCGCTGATAGAAATAACATTTCACTCGGTCCCTACCCTAGCGGCCTGGGCTTCAATTGCGGCATTGCGTCCGATTGGCACATTAGCAACCGTTAATTATTTGAGCAAAAAATACACCAGCAAAGAGTTCTGGGCCATCTATAAACCGGATTCATTACCGAAATAAGCCGGCGAACATGGACGGGGTAACTAAAGGGATTTGATTCCATAAATCCGTTGTGCATTCCCACCAAATACCGCGTCATGATGATGTTTGGGCACGTAGTTGTTGATGAGTTGGTAGCCCTGTTCGTAGCTGCCAGCTAACAGGCAGACGGGCCAGTCGGAACCGAATAGGCAGCGGTCTGGTCCAAAAGCTTCAAAAACCACGTCTAAAAACGGGGTAAATTCATCGGCCTTCCAGCCATGCCAAATCGATTCGGTCATCAGGCCAGATAATTTACAGGAGACATTGGGATTTTTAGCCAGTTGCCGCAGGTGGTCGCACCAAGGTGATAATTGCCGTTCTT
>CANETI010000323.1 GCA_947440715.1 Planctomycetota bacterium
TGAGGACATCAAAAATATTTCCAAACCATTACTCTTTAATCTCACGGCTGATATTGATGAGCAGCGTGATGTTGCAGATGAGCATCCAGACATCGTCGCTCAATTGCTCGCCGTAATTGAGGTTGCACGCAACGACATCGGCGACATTGATACCATCGGGGAAAACGTTCGTTTCTTTGATTCTGAACCCAAACGTCCAGATTTATTAAAAGCCAAAAAATAACAGGGACACCACATGCGTCTATATACTCTTATTGCTATTCTTTTGCTCATCTCCTCACTGACCTGTGCTACGTTTGCTGTTGATACGACCAAGTCGGCACCGCCCAATATCGTTTTAATTTTAGTCGATGACCTAGGTTATGGCGATGTTGGTTGTTATGGCGCAACGAAAGTAAAAACGCCGAACATCGATAAACTGGCAAGTGAAGGGCGGCGTTTCTTAGACGCTCACTCCGCTTCTGCTGTGTGTTCACCGTCACGCTATGCGTTACTCACGGGCTCTTATCCGTTTCGTAAAAATATGTGGGGGCCATTGATGAACCCCGATCCACTTGCGATTGCTCCGAATCAAAAAACCATCGCGAGCGTCCTTAAACAACAGGGTTATGTCACCAGTTGTTTTGGAAAATGGCATCTTGGATTTGGCGACAAAATGAATCCCGATTGGAATCTCGACCTTAAACCAGGTCCCTTAGAAACTGGTTTTGATTATTATTTTGGCCTCCCCGTGGTAAATAGTCATCCCCCATTTGTGTGGATAGAAAATCACCGGGTACTTGGCCTGGATGGGAATGATCCGCTCGTTTATGGTGGTGTACCGCCAACCCGGCAGATTCGAGAAAAGATGATGAAACCAGCCATTTCTGGTGGCAAACAAGCACACGATCTCTACAAAGATGAACTGGTTGGCACCACTTTATCTGAACGGGCCTGTGCTTGGATGCGCAGCAATAAAGACAAATCTTTCTTTCTCTATTTTGCCACGCCGCATATTCATCATCCATTCACACCGCACCCTCGCTTCAATGGCACCAGCGAAGCCGGTGTCTACGGCGACTTTATTCATGAACTCGATTGGATGGTCGGTGAAGTACAGCGGACGCTCACAGAATTACATTTAAATGACAATACGTTGATCATCCTCACTAGTGATAATGGTGGCATGATTAATTTAGGCGGACAAGAAGCGGTCGCCTTAGGACATCGTCTTAATGGTGATTTACTCGGCTTTAAATTTGACGCTTGGGAAGGCGGTCATCGCGTACCTTTTATTGCTCGTTGGCCTGGGAAAATTCCATCTGGCTCTGTTTCCAACCAACTGATCTGTCATGTCGATTTATTAGCCAGTTTGGCCGCCCTAAGCGGTGCAACGCTGACCACGGCCGACGGACCTGATAGTATGGATGTGCTACCAGCCATTCTCGGAATCACGGATTTACCCATACGCGAGCAATTGATTATTTCCCCACAAAAGAAAACTCATTTGGCCATTCGTCAAAATCAATGGTTGTACATTAGCGCCCAAGGTGGCGGAGGATTTACGGGTAATAAAGTAGGCGACCACGCGTTAGGCGGACCAGCCGCGCTAAAGTATGCGGGGGAAAACAATAGCGACGTCAAGGACGGAAATTTCATCAAAGGTGCCCCAGCGGCGCAGCTCTACGACCTAATTGCAGATCCACGGCAACAACAGAACGTTATTCGTGAACATCCCGAAGTCGCTGCTAAATTACAGACTTTGCTGAGTGAAAGTCAGGCGAAAGCCAGAACCGCTCCGTGATTTATGTTTTCTTTCTAAATGCAAACACATGAAGAATGCATTCACCAAAAAATCCTGTCCGAAATTGGACTAAACAAAACAAACGGCACCGCAATGCGGTGCCGTTTGTTTATTGCCTTCAACCGTTATGGGTTGAATTACTTTTTGGCTGGAGCTTTGGCTGCAGGGGCTTTGCCAGCGGCAGCTTTTGGATCGGCGGCAGCGGCTTTGGGATCGGCGGCAGCGGCACCAGCGGCAGCTTTCGGATCGGCGGCTGCAGCGCCGGCGGCAGCAGTTGTTGCTTCGTCGGTGGCGGATTTGAGGCCGCGTGGAATGACGATACTGAGCAACAGCTGTTTGGCTGGAGTCACTAATTTCATACCAGCTGGTAATTTAATCGCGCCGACATTGATGGATTGTTGCAATTCGACGGTCGAGAGATCGACCGCAACGCTGTCTGGAATTGCGTTTGCTTTGCAGCGCACTTGGATTTTACGAGCGCGCAATTCGAGGATGCCGCCAGCTTTGATACCTGGGCAGTTACGCGCATCAGGAACCACGGCGACTTCCACTTTGATGTCGCTCTTTTCATCGACTTCAATGAGGTCGATGTGTTTGATGCGGTCGGTCAACACGTCCGTTGCAATCGCCGCACGCAATGCAGTGACTTGTTTGCCATCAAGGTCGAGCTTGCACAAGTGCACCACGTTGGCGACTAAATGACCAGCCGATTTTTCATCGACTTGCGCATGGGTGCTCGCTTTGCCTGGACGGCTGATCGTCACGGGAACGATTCCTGCTTTGCGCAATTTGGTGGCGTTACGGCTACCAAGTGCGGTACGGGAATTAGCGGTGTAAGTGTGAATACTGCTCATGATCGAGACTCCTGCTGGGCGCTAGGCGCTTTTCTGATTAGGCCGTTCAACAAATAAAGAGCTGACGGACTGGTTTGTGTGAATGTTTTTAATCGCTGCGCCAAGTAATGGCGCGAGGGTTAATACTTTAACGGGAAGATCGTTGAAACGACGTTTCAATGGAATGGTATCGGTAATGACCAACTCATCGAGTTGGGCGGCGCTCAGGCGTTCGTACGCATCGCCACATAAAACGGCGTGGGTACAAACGGGAATGACGCGCTTGGCGCCAAATTGGCGAGCGGTCTTGATCGCGTTCGACATACTGCCAGCGGTGGTGATCATATCATCAATAATAATGACTTCACTCGAACCAATACTGCCAATAATATTCGCTACTTCGGTCGAAGCATCACCGGTGCGGCGTTTATCAATAATCGCTAAAGGTATTCCCATGATTTTGGCAATGCGATCAGCTAATTTAATCGACCCAGTATCTGGGCTGAGCACGACGGGATTACTTAAATTGAGGCCCATCAAATATTCGAGCTGTACGGGACGAGCTAATAAATGATCGACCGGAACATCGAAGAAACCTTGAATCTGTTGCGCATGCAAGTCGACCGTCAGCACGCGGTGAATTCCCGCCGTGACCATGAGATTCGCAACTAATTTAGCCGTAATCGGTACGCGGCCTTCATGCTTACGATCTTGACGCGCATAACCAAAATAAGGAACCACGGCGGTGATGCGTGACGCCGAAGCGCGACGCAAGGCGTCGGTCATGACCAACAGTTCCATCAGGAAATCATTGGTCGTGGTTGATTGCACGACGAACACGTCCGCACCGCGAACGTCTTCCATGACCTGCACCTTCACTTCACCATCTGGGAAGCGATTGCAGTTCATGGCACCCAACGGAATCCCGACAGCGTCGGCGATAGCCTGAGCCAATGGACGATTTGCGTTACCGGAGAATATCCGCATTGATCAACCCTGAGCGCCTGAAATGGGCACCATAGCAAAAGGGTCGGAAGAGTATGCCGGAGCCTTCCAAGGCA
>CANETI010000324.1 GCA_947440715.1 Planctomycetota bacterium
AAGACATAAAGCACCACCACGGGAACATCGCGTTGACGTGTGAGTTGAAAGAAATGCCCGTTGTGATCCAGTAAAGCAAAATCATCCACGGTTGGCGTCGTGGTCACTTCAGCCGTCACAGCGCTTTCGGCGGTCAGAATAAGCGACCACAATAGTGACAGCGTGAGCATTAACTTCATAAACGGTTTTCGCATAGTGTCCTCTATTGTTGTATCCCTCAATGATACCGCGATCTTGCAACAAGGTTACATGGTGATTGTTCCCACTCACAACGCTAGCAACATCCCGTCACTTATGACCATTACCTATAAGCGCGACGAGCCCGTAAACCTCGATCAATTCATCGCCCTCTATCATTCCTGCACACTCGGCGCCCGCCGTCCGTTGGATGATCGCGCTATCGCGGCACAAATGCAGCAACACGGAAATCTTCAAATTACCGCCTGGGATAATGACCTATTAGTCGGCATTAGCCGTTCGCTCACCGATTTCGGTTACGTCTGCTACCTCGCCGACCTCGCGATTCGCGACAGTCATCAAAAGATGGGTATCGGATTAGAGCTCATTCAATTAACCCGCGCGGCATTAGGACCACGCGCCATGATCGTCTTGCTCGCCGCGCCCCAAGCCGTTGATTATTATCCGAAGATCGGCTTCACTCGCCATGAATCAGCGTGGATATTAAAAGCGGGGGAGCCGTTAACTGCCCCCAATAAAAACAATTAACCAATCCATCATATTCACGGCGCCCGCTTCCAAGATAACGGCAGTGGTCGTGGCGAAGCTGCCTCGCCATTTAATTGCCCTACTAACCAATCGAGCCCCGCTACGTTATCTTTTAATCGCGCTTCGGCGTCAACGTCGGTGTGATTGAGCAATCCAATCGGACCTTGCCAGCCGCTGTCTTTAATGATGCGTAGTAAACCAAGGTCGAGTTCGCCTTGGCCGAGCGGCATAATTTTATTGCCTTTTTTATCGCCATCACGATCCATGCCATTGAGATTGATCGCGTAAAGGTACGGCTTCATCAGTTGCATGGTCTGAGCAAAATCGTTGATATGCGTATGTCCGTGGTGTTGATTATACACCATACCGATATTGGTGAGGCCATCGGCATTTAATTGTTTGATGATGGCAATTTGATTAACTGGTTCACCAAACCAGCCGCCGTGATTGTATAAACCCACGGTGCAACCAATACGCGCGGCGGCTTCAGCAATCGGGCGTAGACGCTGAGCTTCAGCGATAACTTTTGCGGCATCGTTGTCGCCTGGAGTTGCTCCGGACTGCATCACCCATAATTGCGTGCGAACGTGGTGTTTTTCGAGTACGGCCAAGATGGTATTGGCATTCGCATCTAATCGCCCAGGAAACCACCACGCGGTTATGGTAATGCCATACTTTTGACAGGCTGCAATTTCGTCGGAAAAAGTCGGGATATGTTCTGCGCGCCAATCATAAGCGAGTCCCCCAATGCCCAATTTATTCAGCATCTCAGCGCGTTGCACGGGTGTGCGTTTGGCCGCGTCAAACGGTACGATGCACCACGCAAAGCGTGAGGATGGTTGAAAAAGTTCCGCGCATAACACTGGCATCACGCAGATGAGCAGCAGCACGATTTGTTTAATGAGTCGACGCATAAGGAACCACCGATCAAGGATACCTGCCGACACCGCACACGCTGACGACCTATTTCTGCATGCCACCGACATCACGACTAGACACCAACCCGCTTTTTGCACAGAGTAATCACCACTCCCAGGAGAACAGGTCATGCGCAGCGCAACCGTCTTGCTGATACCATTTATGATCACCAGTATTATTGGCTGTACCAATCGTACCGAATCGACTACCGAAGAGAGCATTAAGCCTAAGACCGATATTAAAATAGTCGCGCGCCCATTTGCTTGGCCGATGAATCAAGATCATTTACCAACGCGTGGCGGCACCTCAAAAGGAGCGCCGGTTTCCTTATCACCTAGCCCGTCTCCGGAGTGGACGGTTTTAGTCGCCATGCCAGCGGGTATCGAACGTGATCGCGCGGCGATTAAAGCCATGGCCGGTAATTATCGCACGGCATTTGATTTTCAGGAAGTCGTTGGCTTTCGCCCAGGGTATCAATTATCAGCCCCTTATTTTAGTTGGGCAACGGAACGTGTGTTCGTTATTGAAGACACCCCTACCAAGATTGTTTTACAACATCAATTAGTGATGCGTTTCGACGGACATCCAGGGGCGATGGTAGTCAAGCATTGGCGCCAAGATTGGACCTGGGAAGATGGTCACATGCTGCGCTATTTAGGACATGCACAATGGGAACGCGAACAACTGCCGCTAGAAGCCGTAAAAGGCTGCTGGACGCAAATAGTCTACGGCGTCGGCGATGAGCCGCGCTATAGCTCAGTTGGAAAATGGCAGCACGATTTACAAGTTAGCTCATGGACTGGCAACCAACATTGGCGTCCACGCCCGCGACGCGAAAAAAGTATTCGCAAAGATTACGATGTTTTAGAAGGCCACCATCGCATCACCATCACGCCAGATGGATGGACATTATGGCAAGATAATCGCAAAGTGGTGGTCAGCGAAACGGGAGTCGTTCAACTAGATGGGCGAATTGCCGGCGAAATTGGTTTTGAACGCTATCAACGCTTAGACCATTTTGATTGGAATCCTGGGATTACCGCGTGGGAAGATGAAAAAGAACGCTGGGCTGCGGTGCGCGACACCTGGAAAGAAGTCCTTACCGAACGTGTACGCCTGAGCGGTGAAGAAACCGTGGGCGTGTCATTATTAGAAGCCGTGGCAAATGAGGCACCAGATTCAGGGCCAAAAGAAGTCCGCGAGGCCGTTGTTAAACCGAAAACAACATCGGAATCACCGGGAAAATAACTTGTTTGGAAAATTGTTTATTCATTGCACACGTTGATGGACCGAGTGTGTTGAGAAAGTTTACCTATTGCACTCATAACGCATCGACCAGGATCCCGCGCCCGCACTAACTACTAACTATTGGACCACAGCATGATCCGTAAAAATCCATCCGGCGATCTACCAGTCATACCTGAATCGGCCTTTGTCGATCCGACCGCCCTTATTTGCGGCAAGGTTATCATTGGCGAAAACGTCTTTATTGGACCCTACGCCGTTATTCGCGCGGATGAAGTCGATGCCAATGGTCAAATGGAACCAATTATTATCGGTGCGGAAACCAACATCCAAGATGGCGTGGTTATCCACTCAAAATCTGGGGCAAAAGTGATCGTCGGCGAACGGTGCTCAATCGCTCATCGCTCTATTGTTCACGGCCCTGTAGAAATTGCCGATCGCGTATTCTTAGGATTTAATAGCGTCGTTTTTAATTGTACCGTCGGTGCAGGTTCGGTCATTCGTCACAATAGCGTCGTTGAAAATTGCCATGTCCCTGCTAATTTCCACATTCCATCGACCAGCAGCGTTCATAACGATGAAGAGCTCGCAAAGATTCCCTTAGTGAGTCCCGATATCAGCAGTTTCTCCGAAAGCGTCACCGTCACCAACCTGGAACTCATTCGCGGATATAAACGAATTCAGAACGAATTTTAATTTTTGCCTTCCGTTCATTTAAGCCATGACCGCCTATTTAGCGAAAAGAGGGCCGAGCAGATGCTCGACCCTCTTTCGTTTTTCA
>CANETI010000325.1 GCA_947440715.1 Planctomycetota bacterium
CGACGACGATGAAGAAGTTGATGACGGCAGCGATGAAGTTGCTGACGCGCACTTAGCCGATGGCTTGGCCCAAATATGGGAAGCGTATCGGGTTGACGATATGCCGCGTGCGTTAGCCGCCGGTAAAGGGCTGGTTGCTGATCGTCCAGATCACGGCGAGTCCTGGTATTGGTTTGGTTGCGTCCATGAACGCATGCGTAATTACCGCATCGCCGATAAAGCATTTGCTAAGGCGAGTCATGCTAAAGTGGAAGCGCAGTCATTACCCTTTCGGGTGAGTTGGCGCCACTTTCAACATGCAGTGGAAGCTGCTGGCGACGCGCTGCCGGAAAAATTGCGTAAGTCCTTAGAAGAAGTGACTCTTATTTTATCGGATTATGCCGAGCCAATATTATTAGAGGGATTCGATGAACCTGAAGTGCTCGGCCTTTTTGTTGGTGAAGAACGCGGTGACTTAGAAACCGGCGGTTCACCGACATTGTCCCCACGAATTTACCTCTTTCGTCGCGCTCATGAACATAGTGCTACTTCCAGACGCGAATTTGACCTCGAAGTGCAACAGACGTTGTATCACGAATTAGGTCATTATTTAGGCTACGATGAGGATGAACTTGATGCGCTTGGTCGGGGATAATGCCCGATAGTTATCCATAACCGTGCAAAGTGCCGATCGCCGCGCGCGTGGCGTCGTGCCATAAATTGCTGAATAGATGGATGAATTTCGACTAGGAGTGGTGCGTCGTCCACCCCATAGACGAATTCAAGTTATCCCTGGTCCCATGATTGAACCAGCTGCCTCCATGGACTACAACCGCACCTACGGAGCACCTATGCGCCTTTTGATGGTTATCCTCGTTGCGGTGAGTTTGTTCCTGATCACTGGTTGTGAAGAACGTCCGCCGATTTCTCGGGCGCAGGTCGTGTCGAATGCTGCGCATTTACAGTTGCGTGATGAAATCAAATGGGGCGAGGCCATAGAAGTTTTGCAACCAGGTCCAATGGATGCGAATAATAAATTGTGGTGGCAGTTGCGTTATCATCCAGGGGCGGATGGATTAAATCGTATTATTATTGTTGATGCAAATAGCGGCTGGGCACGTTTACCTCCACCAGATTATCAAGTGCGACTGCCCCCACCGACCAAAACATCCGGCGAGAACCCTGAAAATATTTATCGCGGCACCTATATAGTAGTGATTTTGCCTGGAGCGGATCCTGGTGATAAGTCACAAATGGAATTAGAACGCGAAGTGCGTCGATTGAATGCGTTAGCGAATAATACTGGTTTACCGCCGCTTTTTAGTTTACGTCCCACCCGTGATGGTCGGCAATCACTCATTTATGGCTGGAGCAATAATCAGGGCATCGAGCGTCATGATCGAGTCATTACCTGGCTAACCGTGCGCACGCCTTATCGTGATCCACAATGGGAAAATTTAGCAGCGACGCCTTGATGTGATATCAACTTCATAAAAGCGACAATGACCTCATCTTTTGTTAGCTTGACCGGATAAGGGCATTCCGGCTTTCTCCGTTCTTCATCAAATCTTATTGAGCGATGAAATAGTCTGCATGCTCATGAGTGTGATTGAATTTTGTCCAGCCTGTCGTGTTTCTGTCGTTGATTTAGCGACTACCGCGTGCGTACAGTGCGGGCATGATTTCCAGGAATTTCACCAAGAAATAGACGCTGGTGACGATCAACATCGAGACATCGTCACACTCTGCGATTCGATCGCAGAGGGAAAACAAAGTCCTTCCAGCAGTACCAACCATGCCGCCACTTTGATTCTGCCTCCGGATGATGTGCGGGACGGATCCGGTCCGATTCGTTTGGGTGATTTGCTCCAGGTCAAAAAAGAAGAGAGTGATTTGACCGCTTTTGTTAACGGACAGGTGACCACTAATAAATTTAAGTTAACGGAGGAACTCGGGCGCGGAGGTATGGGTATTATCTTGCGCGGACGAGATCAGACGTTGCATCGTGATGTGGCGCTGAAAATAATTCGTGACCCAAAAAATAGTGTGCAGCGCGAGCGCTTCATTAAAGAAGCGCAGATTACCGGTCAACTGGAACATCCAAACATTGTTCCGGTGCATGAATTTGGCGTTGATCCGGATGGGCGAATATTTTTTGCGATGAAGTTAGTTCGGGGTCGAACGCTTGGTGATATTTTACAGGCGCATCGGCAGGAAGATGCGGGGGCGTTGCGCGATTTCCCGCTGAGTCGTTTAGTGACGATTTTGATTCAAATCTGTCATGCGGTATCGTTTGCCCATGCGCGTGGCGTGCTGCATCGTGATCTAAAACCAAGCAATATTATGCTCGGTGATTTCGGTGAAGTGGTATTAATGGATTGGGGGTTGGCGAAGGTCGGTATCGTTGATGTTCCTGATCCTACCCATCTGAGCGATGATACACCCGTGGCTAATATTGTGCCAACGATTGGTAATGGCGAAGTAACGAGCAAGGGCGATGAAACCCAAGATGGTAGCGTGCTTGGCACTCCGGTTTATATGTCGCCAGAACAAGCGCTCGGGCATATTAATCAACTCGATCAGCGCAGTGATGTGTATAGTCTCGGTGCGATTCTTTATGAAATAATTACCTTACATTCGCCGGTCGAAGGCAGTGACGTTTCAGCGGTGTTGAGCCAAGTAATTTTAGGCAATATTAAGCAACCAGAATATCGCGCTCCCAACCGCATTATCCCACGAGATTTATCTGCCGTCGCAATGAAGGCACTGGCACGACGTCCAGAGCAGCGGTACCAAAACGCGGCGTCCATGCGCGCGGATTTAGAATTATTTTTAGACGGGCGGATGGTGTCTGCGCGTGATGATAATCTATTTGAAGTATTAACGCGATTTGTGCGACGTCACCGCTTGGCAACGGTTATGGTTTCGACGGTCTTTGTTTTATTCGTTGGTCTAGTCATCTTTGGATATGTGGCAAATGACGCGCAACGACGTATCGCCGAACAGGAACGACAGCGCTCAGAATCACTGCGTTTAGTGGCAGAGAGTGAACGTGAGAAGGCGCAATCGAGTAAATCACTTGCCGAATTAGAAAAGCAACGTGCGCTCGCGGCCCAGCATCAAGCAGAAGAGCAACGTCGTTTGGCCGATGAGGCAAAGGCGCACACGGTGCTGGCGTTAGAGGGTGAATCGCGGTTACGACAACGCAGTGAACAAATCGCGCATGTGGCGGCATTGTCACTGGCAAGCGAACAAATTTCACGCCGTGATTATGCCTCTGCGCGAACATCGCTATATTCCTGTCCAGTCCATTTGCGCGATTGGCCTTGGCGACGTTTGGCGTTGCTGTGTAATCGCCACTTAGCCCTGTGGATTAATCACGTCGGTGCGGTTCCGCATATTGCCATAGGAAATAAAGGACGTTCATTGGTGAGTATTGGCGTTGATGAAACCGTTGCGGTGATCGATGTAAAAAATGGCCATCGCGAGCATCAATGGGGGATGTCTGCCAGCGTCGTGGCCATGGCAGCGGATCATCCACTGTGTGCGCTAGTTAATAGCGAGGGCGTCACAGTGATTGATTGCGAGGCCAATAAGGTCATCGAAATCATAAAGAAATCACAAGTAACTGCTGTGGCAGTGCTGGCGGACGGCAGTGGCATGTATATTGGTGACAACGA
>CANETI010000326.1 GCA_947440715.1 Planctomycetota bacterium
ACGGGTCGTGTTGGGGAGGTCGTCTCGGCGGGATCCGCTACCGGCTATCGTGATCGTCAAGCGGATACGGACGCGGTAATAGTTGCGAATGAGCGTTATCTCATGTCGATTCAATCTAATATGCGGTCGGCAGTAACTGCCGCCACAGAAGTTGCCGAACGTAGTGCGCAAATTGGCGCTCCAGAAGGGACCGTTGGCATCGTCATGACGACCATGAATTTTACGCCTTATGTGCGTGCGCTGGTATTAATGCTTGGTGGTGATCAGCAGCCGAGTTTACCGCAGGCGGTTATGGATATCACGGTGAAATCAGGGTTGCCAGGGCAATTAATTTTGGAAGGCACTTTTCCGGCAGGATCTTTGGCGCAATTGTTACGTGATTCGGGATTGATGCAGCTTTTGCGCTGAATTTAAAATAGGTGCTAAAAAAGGGCTAAAATAGAGCTAAAATTGACACAGAAAGTCTCGTAGCCCGTTGTTCCGTGAGAGGTGTCTGTATAGGTCCTCAGCAGTTACGCATCGCCTTGGTGTTGTTATTTAGCTTTGCGTCAATCATAGCGGCCAATCGTGGCGGTCTATCGTGGCATAAGGTGACCGCCATATTTTGACCATAGTCAGCGGACGCGAGGTAGTTAGAAAGCTAAACCCCAGCAACCTCCTGTGGAGTCGATCATGTCTCAATCTCCTACTCAACAAAAAAATAAACAAAAAGTTGCCATGCTCACCGCCGGTGGTCTAGCGCCCTGTCTATCATCATCGGTGGGTGGATTAATTGAACGTTACACCGACTTGGCGCCTGAACTCGAAATCATCGGTTACCTCGGCGGTTACCAGGGCTTGCTGCGTGGCGAACATATTGCTGTCACGCCACAGGTGCGGGCAGATGCCGGCATTCTTCATCGTCACGGTGGTTCGCCACTCGGTAATAGTCGTGTAAAACTGACCAACGTCGCTGATTGCGTCAAACGCGGTTTGGTCAAAGAAGGACAAGATCCACTTAAAGTTGCGGCAGAGCAATTAACGAAAGATGGTATCACCATTTTGCACACCATTGGTGGTGATGACACGAATACCACGGCAGCGGAATTGGCAAAATATTTAAAGACAAATAATTATAATTTGACAGTTGTCGGATTGCCGAAAACCATCGACAATGACGTTTTCCCAATTCGTCAATCATTAGGTGCATGGACCGCAGCGGAACAAGGCGCGCTTTTTTTCGGTAATGTGGTTAATGAGCAAAGTGCCAATCCACGCATGCTTATTATTCACGAAGTCATGGGTCGTAATTGCGGCTGGTTGACGGCAGAAACAGCCCGTGTGTATCGTAAATGGTTAATGCGTAAGGATTTCCTCCCCAGCTTTAATTGTGATCGTCAGCACCAAGATATTGATGCGGTCTATGTCCCAGAAATGGGCATTGATATTGTGGGTGAAGCAAAGCGATTGAAATTAGCCATGGATCGCAATGACTGCGTAAATATTTTTGTCAGTGAAGGCGCGGGTTTGGAATCTATTGTCGCCGAAATGGAAACACGTGGCGAAGTCATTGATCGCGACGCCTTTGGTCACGTAAAACTCGATAAGGTGAATGTCGGCGCGTGGTTCTCCAAACAATTCGCCAAGCTCATCGGTGCAGAAAAAACCTTAGTGCAGAAATCTGGTTATTTTAGCCGCGCCGCCGCCGCTAATGCGGAAGACTTACGTCTGATTAAGAGCATGGTCGATTTAGCTGTCGATTGTGGCATGCGCGGTGAATCGGGCGTCATTGGTCATGACGAAGATCGCGGCAACGTGCTACGCGCGATTGAATTTCCACGCATCAAAGGCGGAAAACCGTTCGACATCAATACCGGCTGGTTCGACGAATTACTTAAAGGGATTGGTCAGCCGATGGGAAAACCCCTGACGGTTGGGCATTGAGTCACGGTTAAATATTCTTCTTGCCGTATCTTGTCGAGCCATGCCCGCGATTTTCCGCTAAACTATGGCGGGTGACGATGCCATTAAGCGTGCCAGATTGTTGCGCTTGATGAACGGCGCTTAAAGCGTCGCGCAGATCAAGTTGGCGTACGGGTTTAACTAAATAGGCATTAAACCCGAAATGCTCGGCTTTTTTAGCATCTCCACGGCGACCAATGGTGGTGAGTAAAATTAAGCCTAATTGGTCTCCATGTTGTTGGCGTCGCAGAGCCGGGCCTAAATCCAGTCCATGCATATCGGATAAATACGTATCAATAATGGCTAACTGGCATGGTGAGCGGTCAGCGGCAGCAAGTGCTTCTTGTGCGTTGGAAAAGGATTCGCAGATGCAACCCCAGGAAGCAAGTTGTTCTTCGATCACGCGGCGATGAATGTGATTGCCTTCAATGACCAATACGCGCACGCCACTGAGATCAATTTGAATGGGCAATTTAGAGATTGATCCCACGGCGATTGGGAAAGTAATATGCAAGGTAAACGTCGATCCGGTTTTTTCAGCGCTGGTGACATTAAAACTGCCACCCATGGCTTCCGCGAGTTGTTTGCAAATGGCGAGCCCTAAACCAGTTCCGCCAAATCGTCGGGTGGTCGAGGAATCGGCCTGGGTAAATTTATCAAAAATAGACAATAATTTTTCAGATGAAATGCCAATGCCCGTGTCGCTGACATTGATGGTGATTCGAGCGCTCCTAACGCCATTCGTATCGTCAATTGGCATACCGCTGACATCAATATAAACATGGCCCTTATCGGTAAATTTAATCGCATTGCCAATGAGGTTGCTCAAAATTTGGCGTAGGCGACCTGGATCACCAAGCAAACGGCTCGGTGTTCCAGGGGCAATGCGTTCAATGAGTTCTAATTCTTTTGCTTCAGCATTCGCGGCATGTAGATGGACGACTTCATCAATCGCTAACGCTAAATCAAAAGGAATAGATTCTAATTCGAGATATCCGGCTTCATTCTTTGAGAAATCCAAAATGTCATTCAGCATCGCTACTAAGCCGTGTCCGGAAGAATGAATGATTTCAGCAAATTCTTGTTGCTCTGCTGTCAGCCCGGTATCCAAGAGGATTTCAGACATACCCACAATGGCACTGAGGGGAGTGCGTAGTTCATGGCTCATATTTGCCAAGAATGCGCTCTTTGCTTCGGTCGCCGATTCTGCGGCTAATTTAGCGTCGCGTAACGCTTCTTCAGCGGTTTTTTGTTGGGTAATATCACGCGACACACCAAAGGTGCCGATGATGACGCCGCTGGCATCGCGAAAAGGGAGCTTGGTGGTAGACGCCCAACTTATTCGCCCATTCGGCCAGGTTTCCTTTTCTTCTTTATTAACTAACGCCACGCCCGTTCGGATAATGTTTTGCTCGTCATCATAGGCGGCCTGGGCATATGCTCGAGTAAATACATCGAAGTCACTTTTCCCGATAATTTGTTCAGCGCGTTGTAAACCAAAATTTTTTACTAGCGATGGACTGACGAGGACGAAGCGGGATTGTAAGTCTTTGAAATAAATATAATCCGGCGAATGTTCGAGTAATACCTGCATGCGTTGTCGTTCATAAACAAGATGCTCTTCCGTTTGGCGCCGGGCGCTGGCATCTAATGCACGCTCGACGCGATCTTTTGCTTCCTTAGCGCGATAGAGCATCATC
>CANETI010000327.1 GCA_947440715.1 Planctomycetota bacterium
AATTGGATTGCGGTGATTTAGTTACCAGTCCGATGATGGGCGCCTACACCTGGGCTAGCGCCACAGATTTTAATTTTTTCCCAAAAGCCAAAATCGTCGTAGTTGACTGACGTAAGCGAATATAAACGTAAGCGAATAAAAAAGGAATATCCCATGGCTAATGAATCGCTCAATCTGTGGCTTGAAGATCTTTATAACGATCAAGTTGGCGTGCGCTTGCGCTTGCGCGAATGCCTGCACAGCTCGACGTCGCCGTTTCAGCGCATCGCCGTTTATGATAGTCACGCCTACGGAAAAGTATTAACCCTTGGCGGCGCTATTGCTCTTAGCGATGTTGATGAATCACTGTATTCTGAAAGTTTAGTGCATCCAACGCTCAGCGTCATGCCGAAAGCCGAACGCGTGTTAATTTTGGGTGGTGGCGATGGCGGCGTTACGCGAGAAGTCCTGCGTTACAGCGACGTCAAACAAGTGACCGTGGTCGAAATAGATCGTGCCGTAGTAGACGTTTGCCGCACCTATTTCCCAACCGCAGCGAGTTGTTTGCAAGATAAACGGGTTGAGCTCGTTATCGACGATGCCCATCGCTATCTGCGCGATTGCCCGCATCAATTTGATGTCATCATTATTGATGCTTGTGAATTAACCAATAATGCGAGTGATGTCTTTCATGTCACCAGTTTTGCCGATACGGTTTTCCGCCGCCTAAAGCCTAATGGCATGTTGGTTGCCCCCCTCGGCTGCCCTTCTTTTGCTACCGATGATTGTCGGGCGACTTTACGCAAACTGGCAGAAAAGTTTTCCCATATTGATACCTATTTGATGACCATTCCTAGTTTTCCTGGTGGTCAGTGGGCTGTCGCACGTGGGGTGAACGGAAAAGTACCAAGTGCGGTTAATGCTCAGCCGTGGCATCATAATTTACGTTGTTGGCACCCAGGTTTACAGCAGGCTTTATTTGCTTTGCCTCGCCATGTCGAGCAATCCCTGGGAATTAGCACGATTTAATTTTCGTGTCGAAGCTTGATGTAATTATCCCAATTTTTTGGCTTAATTACTCAATTTTCTATTCTTTGACTGTGAGCTGTATTAACACCAGTTGTTGAGGTGTTGATCTGTGTCACTGTTCAATTAACTAAGTGGTTACAGATTGCCTGACTAAGAGCTTTGCTTGCATATGCATAGCCAAGACTCCGTGTGCCTGATTGCTTATCTGTGGAGAAGCTATGCCCATCGTTACCCCTGCGACTGCAAAAAAAATATATGATGTCGTCATCATCGGCTCGGGAGCTGGTGGTGGGCAGATGGCGATGACGTTAACCATTGGTGGGTTGAAATGCGCCATGTTGGAAGCCGGTCGTGCCTATGAGCCATTATCTGAAACGGCGATGTTTCAACGCAATGACCAAGCACCTTTGCTCGCTACCGCAACGCCTGATAAACATTTTGGTTTCTTCGATTCCACTGTTGATGGTGGTTGGGAAGTTCCAGGGGAACCCTACACCCAGGCTAGCAATAAACCGGAAGAACAATTTTGGTGGTGGCGTGCACGCATGATGGGTGGACGCACGAATCACTGGGGGCGCATTTCATTGCGCAATGGCCCTTACGACTTTAAACCAAAAACACGTGATGGATTAGGATTTGATTGGCCCATTAGTTACGAAGACGTTGAACCCTATTATACCAAAGTCGAAAAATTCATTGGGGTCTATGGCACCAACGAAGACATGGAAAATACACCGAATTCGCCAGAAGGCGTTTTACTACCTGCGCCAAAAGCCCGTGCTAATGAATTATACGCACAAAAGCATGCGAAAAAAATTGGCGTTCCAATTGTTCCGATCCATCGCGCGGTACTGACCAAACGCTTAGATGCAGATAAAATTCCAGCGGAACTCTATCCGAATGATCCGGCGGCGCAGAATATTCTCGCTAACGCCATGCGCGCACGCTTGGCCTGTTTTTGGGCCACCCCCTGTGGGCGTGGTTGCAGTACAGGCGCCAATTACCAAAGCACGACCGTCCATTTACCCCCTGCATTAGCGACCGGCAATCTCGATATTATTCCCAATGCCCATGCCCGTGAAGTTTTAGTTGATGATCAAGGCAAGGCGACCGGCGTGCTCTTTATTGATAAAACCACCGGTAAAGAAGAGCGCATTTTGGCAAAGCTGGTGATCATTGCCGCCAGCAGTGGCGAAACCGTGCGCATTATGCTCAATTCAAAGAGCGCGCGTTTTCCCAATGGCTTAGCCAATAACAGCGGCTTGGTGGGTAAATATATTATGGACACCGTTGGCACGACCGTGCGTGGCCAAATCCCGATGTTGGAAAATATTCCACCGCATAACGAAGATGGCGCTGGTGGTTCGCATATGTACTCCCCCTGGTGGCTCTATAAAGAACAGCTCGCTGGCAAATTGGGCTTTGCGCGCGGTTATCATATCGAAATGGGTGGCACGCGTAGCATGCCCGGAGGTAGCAATCCCCTGCCAGATGATTTAAGCGCAGGCGCCTATGGTTCTAAATTTAAATCCGAAGCACGTCGTTATTACGGTTCCTTTATGGGATTGAGTTGCCGTGGAGAAATGATTCCCAATGAAAAATCCTTTGCCGAAATAGATCCCACCGTCAAAGATAAATGGGGAATCCCAGTCGTGCGCTGGCATTGGCATTGGAGCGAGCACGAAACCCGTATGGCTGACCACGCGGAAAAAACCTTTGCCGATATCATCAATGCCATGGGTGGCACTGTTACCCGCAGTGGTCCCAAAGTTGGCAACGATTTAGAACCCGGTGGAAAAATTATTCACGAAGTCGGTGGAGCTATTATGGGCGCAGACGCGAAGTCTTCGGTGTGCAATCAATGGAATCAAACCTGGGATGTCGCTAATTTATTCCTCGTTGATGGCAGTCCATTCCCATCGAATGCGGATAAAAATCCAACGCTCACCATCATGGCTTTAGCTTGGCGGACCGGCGATTATATCCTTGAGCAAACACGCAAAGGGAACCTCTAATGAACGATCCCGCTCCCATTTCATCGGCAATTCCACCAGCCGACGCTCGCCTACCGCGACGCACCGTGTTTAAATGGTTTGCTGCCGTCGCCGCCGCCATGCAAGTCGGCGACATCAATATCATGGCAGCGGACGCCCCACCTCGTGGCGCAGCTCCCCCTGCGGTTGCGAATGGTTATGGCACGGATCCGAAACTGAATGATTTCTATAAACCAGGCAGTTTCTGGGCATTAACCATGACGCCCGCCCAGCTTGCGACCACGATCGCATTAGCTGACGTTATTATTCCAGCCGATAAATTAGGCCCAGCCGCCTCAGCCGTACGCGTTCAAGATTTTATCGACGAGTGGATTAGCGCTCCGTACCCAAGTCAGGTGAATGATCGTTCAACTATTTTACCCGGTTTAGATTGGCTCGAAGCCGAAACGCAAAAACGCTTCACGGTCGCCTTTGACAAACTCACCAGAGAGCAACAGCACCAGATTTGCGATGATATTTGTAATGTCAAAACAGCGAAGCCTGAATTTAAGCAAGCCGCTGGATTTTTCAGCCGCTTCCGTTCGCTCGCGGCCAGCGCTTATTATGCCACACCGGAAGGC
>CANETI010000328.1 GCA_947440715.1 Planctomycetota bacterium
AGTTGAGACCGGCGAGCAAATTTTACGCGAAAACATCGTCGGTTCCGGCGCGCTCACCATGCAAGGCGCTGAAATGCGGACGGTGGCGAATGCAAGTATTACAGCAATTGATTATTTAGAGGACGGCAACGGATTCACGTCGGATAGTCGTGACAATACGGTTTATAGTGCTTTTGGTCGTGTTGGTATAACCACCGCGCGCGATACGTTTTATTATGGTTTGGTGGGTATCGACCGCGTTGATTATTGGGAAACAACGCAATTTAATAACTCATGGGGTGTGACAGCAGGTGTTGGTTCGCAAGTGCGCCTCGGTGAACGTTCGAGTTTAACGGCCGAAGGTGGCGTGACCTATCGTGTCTATGATGATAATTTTAATAAGAATGTTTCCTATGACGACGAAACGGTTCTAGCGCCCTACATTAATATTACAGCGAAGTGGCCATGGGAGAGCGGTAGTCACGTTGGGCTGAATGTTTTCTCGCGTCTTGATGAAAGTTTAACCGCGAATGCCGCGTGGGCTTCGGGTGGAGGTATAGATGGTCGTTACCGTTTATTGGCTCGTAGTGCTCTCTTTGCCTCGGTGTCTTATTACCACAGCGAAGATAGTGGAATGGGACAAGGGGCTACGGTCGAAAACCGCGATTCGGTTGATATCGCTGGCGGCGTAGAGCATGAAATGTGCAAAGGGGTCGTTGGTCGTTTGAAGGCGGTTTACACCGATAGTGATTCTGAAACGTCCAATTCCTTTACCCGTTTAGTGGTGGCTGCCGACCTCGCGATTGCGTTCTAGGCCATTGTTTTGATCGCTATGGGCGCGCTCTCGGCAACGTGGTGGCGTTTGTGGCGCAGTGGTCGTAACACCGTGCATCAATTAGTTATTCAACAGCCGATCCGTGGTATTTCCTTGGGGTTAGTAGTGTTGTCGGTGTGGTTGATGTTGGGGGCGTTGTTCCTGGGATTGTTGTTATTTTTGGGGCAAGCGAATTACCAAGGATTAAAACCGCGGTTAATTGAAAGTCTGTTATCGTTATTTTTCTTTACCCTGTTTTTTTTAGTAACCATTTCCAGCACCGTATTGATTTGGGGTTCGTTATTTCGTAGTCGGTCAGCCACGTTTCATGCGCAAATGCCGTTGAGTGATCGTGAATTATTTTGGGGTTCTAGTATTGAAGGTGGATTGTGGTCGAGCTGGGCGGTTTTGGTTTTGGCCGTGCCATTAGTTGGAGCTCTAGTATTGGATCGTTTATTTCCCGATGGTTTATGGGCGCCATTTTCATTGCTGCCCACCATGCTTATGGTGGGTAGCGCGTTGATTGCGATGTTTGCTTTTATTATTTGTTGTATTGGTGCAGGTGCGCTTGGAGCATTATTATTAGCGCGTTTGATTCCGCTGCTGCGACGTGGGCTTAAGGGTATTATCGTGATCATAACGGCGGGCCTGATGTTTGGTGCCGTGTTGGTGCTGGGCACCTTGGAGCAACGTGGTGAACCGGTGGCGTTTATGGGCGAAGTGATAGGTAAATTACGCTTTGCGGAAAACCCGTATTTGCCGCCGTGGTGGGCGCAGCAGGCGTTAAGCGCTGCGCTACAAGCGCAGTGGGCAACGTGGAGTTATTTTGTTGCGCTGATGCTTAGTAGCGCAATGGGCATGGGTATTATTGGGGAATGGATGGCCGCGCGGCGTTTACGTTTAGAACTAGACGCATTAACCGGGCGGCCAGAATCGCGGCGGCGATCCTCTAGCAAAGCGTGGCGATTAATTCCTTTTATTCCAAGCGATTTGGGTTTATTGGCGGCAAAAGATTTGCGTTTGTTCCTTCGCGAACCAGCCCAGGTTTTACAGTTCACCATGTTTTTTGGTTTGTTGGCTTTTTATTTATTAATGTTGCCACGCGTTGGTCGTGCATTTTTGTTTGATGATTGGTGGCGACCCGTGGTGTCGTTGCTGAATTTAACCGCCGTTGCCATGGCATTAGCGACCTTCACTGGACGTTTTGTTTATCCGCTTTTGAGCTTAGAAGGACGACGGTTGTGGGTGTTGACCTTAGCGCCGTGGTCACCGACTCGGGTGGTCACCGCTAAATTTACTTTCGCTCTTTTGGTCGGCTTGCCGGTTAGCGTTGCTTTGGTGGTGCTTTCGGGAAAAATGTTGTCCCTCAGTTATGGCATCATCGCTTACCAGGCGGGTATTATTACCTGCATGGCGATAGGTTTTTCTGCGGGTGCCCTGGGGCTTGGTGCGCGGTTAGCTGATTACAATGAGGATAACCCGGCGAAATTGGTCGCAGGTTATGGTGGAACCATCAACTTGATGGTCAGTTTGATCTTTTCTGGCCTGCTCTTAGTTGGCGCCGTATTTCCTTTGCTTCCCGGTTCGGCGTCACTGGGACCGTGGCGGTGGGCGGCGGGTGGCGCGTGGACCTTGGCCGTGACTTGGATTTGGAGCGTGATCTTCTTACGCATGGCCTGGCGATGGTTTGCGAACCGTGGATGAGCCGTTCGCTGCTGGCGTGTTAGATGGTTATTGTCAGGCTAGAACCCATGTCGCTATTGAGTGAACCTTTATGCCGTTACGGACGTGTGTTGGCCCTGGGGCTGGCGCTGTTAATGGCTGTTTTTGTCGATGCTGCTGAGAGTGAGCTGACCGTTTCCAGCCCGCTCTTGGCGTTGCCAACCGAAGCCCGCGAGCAGCAAATTGCTGAACGCATGCAAGCGACTCCACTTGGTTGGCCGGCAGGTCGCATGATTATTGCAGATGCGGTGAAGCAGTTGGCTAAGGGTGGTAACGCAACATCGCTGGGAACCTCAATTGATCCCACGCTGCAAGCAGATGTACCAGCGCTGGCGGGAAATTATTGGCAGGGAATTGTGACCATTTGTGTGGCCTTTGATTTAGTGATTGAGCCTGGTGAAGGGATGGATGTTGGCGAAGACAGTGGTCGCTTTGGTAATCGAGATAATACTGGGACAGCCATTGTCGCGACCGGTGGCCCGGTGCGATTGGTGCAGCGTCCACCTGGGCGTTCCCGTCCACTGTATGTGTCGTGCGGTTTATTGTTAGCAGAAGTTGGTGCGCTTAATGTGCGAGTTCGTAATGGCGGCGACTTGAGCCGCACCGCCGACATGGAAACGATGTTTCGCTTCGAGCCACGTGTGCAGGGATTGCAGGTGGGCACTACTTTGGCGGCGTGGCGTTCGGTCGACGATGTGCTTGGCCGTCGTTTAGAATATACTGAGTCAGCAAAAGAAAATCAGGGCGACGTATCTATTGTCCACTTGGCCGCGGTTCCAGAGCCATTTAATGGCTGTACTTTAGTTGGTGAATTACTGGTGCAGACTTTAGAGCCAGTGTCATTATCTGCGACCATGCGGGTTGGTGATAAAGCACGTGCGAGCTTGCTTGGCCAGGAAATTACCCTGCATTTAATTGGAGAAGGTGAAACGACAGCCAATGGCCAACGTGGTCCTGGATTTAGTATATCCGTGCCAACAGCGGTTTTAGGAACGCGGCCAACGTTACAGGTACAATCGGCTGGCCAGTCTTTGCCATTTAATAATCAAGGCTCGCATTGGAGCGGTGGACGCATTGAA
>CANETI010000329.1 GCA_947440715.1 Planctomycetota bacterium
AAATTGGCGCTTCTGCCACCGGCACGGTTACCTTTGATCCATACATGGCTGGCGAACGCACGAGCATTGATCAACGCCAAGGCGCGTTTCATGGACTGACATTGGGTTTTACCCGCGAACATATGTTATCTGCCATGATTGAAGGATTAATCGCCGCCAGCGCAGCGCGGTTACCTTTACTCAAGGCTTCTGGTACGCGCATCTTACCAACGGTCGCCGTATCTGGTGGGGCGGACCACCTTGATCGATTAATGCGCCGTGATTGGCCCGGTACCTGGCGCTTCCGTTCCGTTACAGATGCGACGATGCGCGGACTTGGGACACTCACTCCACGGGATTGACGCAAGTAGGGCGCTAGCTGATCGCGTGCTGCTCTCTGGTTCATTCCGTCTGACTGTTCGCCAGTGATAGCTATTCCATGCAGAGATAACATGGAACGCAGGAGTCCCCTCCTTCAGCATGAACGTGGGGCGCCAACCAAGGTATGGCCCTCCGCAATCACTGCCCTGTGAAGGAATACACCATGCTACTAACCCGTCTGCTTTCTCTAACAGCATGCTTTGTTTGGGGCGGCACTTCCGTCATGTCTGCGGCTGTGGCTTTAGCCTCGCCGTTTGGTGATCATGGCGTGCTCCAACGCGATCAGCCGATTGCGGTGTGGGGAACGGCAGATGCCGGAGAATCAGTAACCGTCACCTTGGACGGTAAAGATGCCGCGATTACAGCGGGCTCTGATGGAAAATGGTTGGTGAAATTAGCGCCACACGCTGCGGGCGGACCTTTCACCATGACCATTAAGGGCACGAATACCATTACGCTCAATGACCTCCTCATTGGTGAGGTGTGGATTTGTTCTGGGCAATCCAATATGGAATTTGTTGTCAAAGGTGTAACGAACGCGAACGCTGATATTGCCGCTGCTAATTTCCCACTCATTCGCCATTACGGAGTGAAAAAGCAACCGGCACAAGAGCCGCAAGCCAACTGTGTTGGCAGTTGGGTGGTGTGTTCGCCAGAAACGGTAGGCGGATTTACCGCAGCGGGTTATTATTTTGCCAAGAAATTACATGCCGAATTGAATGTCCCTATTGGTTTACTGCACACCTCTTGGGGTGGCACGGCTGCCGAATCGTGGACCAGTAAAACGGCACTCCTTGGTACTGCCACGTTCAAAAATCTCTTTGTTGAATGGGATAAGAGAATGGCCGGTTTTCCGGCAGAACAAGCGAAGCACGAACAAGCTTTAGAAAAATGGAAAGTCGCTGCGGCTGCGGCAAAAGCGGCGGGAACGCCAGCTCCGAAACAACCACGTCCGCCACAAGGTGACGATTCCCAAGGTAAACCATCTTCGTTATTTAATGGCATGATTGCTCCATTAGTACCCTACACCATCCGCGGTGCCATTTGGTACCAAGGCGAAGCAAATGCAGGTCGTCATGCGCAGTATCAGGAATTATTATCGCTCATGATTGGCGATTGGCGACAACGCTTCGGACAAGGTGATTTCCCCTTCTACATTGTGCAATTAGCGAATTACATGAAACGCGCTGAGGCACCTACCGATTCGGCTTGGGCCAAATTGCGCGATGCACAATATTTAACCACGACGACCGTGAAGCATACTGGTCTCGCAACGATCATCGACATTGGCGAAGCCGAAGATATTCACCCGAAAAATAAACAAGACGTCGGCCTACGCTTAGCGCTCAATGCACTGGCTTTAGATTACGGCAAAAACATCGAATATTCTGGTCCGATTTATAAATCACTCGCGGTTAATGGGAATAAAGCCGCCTTATCGTTTACCCACGCTGACGGTCTCGCCAGCGTCGATGGCGCACCGCTGACTGGATTTGCTATCGCTGGTGCCGATGGCGTGTTTGTCTGGGCCGAAGCCGCGATTGTCGGCGACACCGTGGTCGTCAGTTCGGCGAAAGTCGCTGAACCCAAAGCTGTACGTTATGCCTGGGCGGATAATCCCGCCTGTAATTTAACCAATAAAGCTGGCTTACCAGCCGTGCCATTTAAAACTGATCGCTAATTCGTTACTCGTCTTTCGTTCGACCAACGTTGCATCACCTTAATTTAGGAAAACGCTTATGTTACTAACCCGTCTACTTTCTCTCACTGCGACCTTTTTGGGCAGCACCACGGCGATGTACGCTGCGGTTGCCCTTGGCTCGCCTTTTGGTGATCATGGCGTATTGCAGCGCGATCAACCGATTGCCGTGTGGGGAACTGCCGACGCTGGTGAGTCCGTTACCGTCAACTTTGACGGTAAGGATGTTGTGATGAAAGCGGGGGCGGATGGTAAATGGCTGGTCAAATTGGCGCCACATGCTGCGGGCGGCCCCTTCACCATGACGGTGAAAGGTACCAATACGATCACGCTCAATGACTTACTCGTGGGTGAAGTTTGGATTTGTTCCGGACAGTCAAATATGGCTTGGACGGTCAGTAGTTCGAAGGATTTCGAAGCCGAAAAAGCTAGCGCTCAGCATCCCAAGCTCCGCCATTTCAAAGTGGCCAATAAAACGGCGAGCACCCCGCAGGCAACCTGCGTCGGTAACTGGGCGGTTTGCAGTCCCGAAACCGTCGGGGGATTTACTGCCGTTGGATATTTCTTTGGCCGTAAATTATTGACTGATCTCGATGTGCCGATCGGTCTCCTGCATACGTCATGGGGCGGAACGCCTGCCGAAGCATGGACGAGTCAACCGGCACTAGCTGGAAATGCGCAATTAAATCATGTCATCGGTGATTGGGCCAAACGCATGGAAGGCATTCCTGCTGAAATGGCTAAATACGAAGAATCCCTGGTTAAATGGCAGGCCAGTGTTGCCGCCGCAAAAGCGGCTGGGAAGCCCGCTCCGAATAAACCACGTGCACCGGAAGGCGATGCGTCCCCTCATAAACCCGCGTCACTTTATAACGGTATGATTGCACCTTTGCTACCCTACACCGTGCGGGGTGCCATTTGGTATCAGGGTGAATCGAATGCTGGACGCTATGCTGAATATCAAGAATTACTGTCACTCATGATTGGCGATTGGCGGCAACAATTTGGCCAGGGCGATTTCTCCTTTTACATCGTCCAACTGGCCAACTTCAAAGCTCGTTCCGAATCTCCAACGGATACCGATTGGGCGAAATTACGTGATGCACAATACTTGACCACGACCAAGGTAAAAAATACCGGGCTGGCTACGATTATTGATATTGGTGAGGAAAAAGACATTCACCCAAAAAACAAACAGGATGTGGGATTACGCTTAGCGCTCAACGCACTGGCCAAAGACTACGGCAAAGCAATTGAGTTCTCAGGGCCCATCTTTAAATCACTGTCCATCGATGGCAACAAAGCCGTGGTGTCATTTGATCACGCCAGTGGTTTAGTCAGCGCTGATGGCAAGCCACTCACCGGCTTTGCGGTTGCTGGTGATGATGGCGTATTTGTCTGGGGCGAAGCAACTATTGTTGGCGATACCGTGGTGGTGACTGCGCCGACCGTGGCGAAACCCAGCAAAGTGCGTTACGCTTGGGCTGATAATCCAGCTTGCAATCTGAGCAATAAGGCCGGTTTACCCGCG
>CANETI010000330.1 GCA_947440715.1 Planctomycetota bacterium
TGCGCATGACCAGAATTTACCAGAGTGGTTAACAGAACGGCTGCAGGCATGGACTGAATTCTTACCAAAACCAACTACCGCAGGAAATAAAAATCCTTCTTCGACTGAAGTGCCAACGGCTGTCAACGCAGTTGTGACGCCGCCACCGCCAGGTGTTCTCGATGAAGAACGGGTGCGTAAAATTATTCGTGAAGAAATGAATCAGCAGTCATCGGAGACGACAACCAGTGGTGTTTTAGGTAATGTGGCGAGTGGAGCGATGCAGGTATTGGGCTTTTTTTCAGCGCTGATCGGCGGTGTGGCGCAAGTGGGTATTTTTGTTTTCGTTTCGGTGTTTTGTTTCTTTTTCTTTAGTACGTCATTTCCGGCGGTACGTGATTATCTCAGCTCTTTTATCCCTGCATCGAATCGGGAGCGAAGCTTGGAATTGATTGGTAAAATGGATATGGCAATCAGTGGATTTGTACGTGGACGACTCACGATCTGCTTTTTTATGAGTATAATGTACGCTATTGGCTGGACCATATGTGGCGTTCCCCACGCGGTGTTATTGGGATTAGCTACGGGTGCACTAGGTTTAATACCGTACTTTAGTGCAGTCGGTTTGCCAATTGCCTGGGCTTTGTTGGCGGTGTCGCTCCATGGCGCAAGCGACCGCACCGGATTTTATTATACTGAAGTCGTCGCAGGAGGCGTTGCTGGTTTAGCCTGGTGGAAAATTTTAGTATTCCCTTGGTTAGTGAACGCGATTTCTCAAGCCACGGAAGATTATGTTTTAAATCCTATGATCCAAGGGAAGGCAACCAATTTGCATCCTGCCACTATTTTACTCGCTTGTATTGCCGGAGGTGTGCTGGGCGGGCTCTATGGTATGATCCTTGCCATCCCAATTACGGCCTGCATTAAAATCATGATGGATGAAATATTACTGCCTCGTCTAAAATTATGGCTTGATGGTCGCCGTCAGGATCCACTGCCGCTCTAAGTATTAAATTGGGATCATGCTTCTCGGGAAAAACGGCGATACAATTCCGCATAATGTGCATTAAGTTCGATGAGTGAATTATGGGTTCCACGTTCAATAATACGTCCCTGTTCAAGCAGTAAGACTTGGTCAGCGTGGCGGATCGTGGATAGACGATGAGCCACAACAAAAGCAGTTCGTCCGGCGAGTAATGTTTCTAGGGCTTTTTGTAAGCGCGATTCTGTCATCGCATCAATCGAGCTGGTTGCCTCATCAAGAATAAGAATACGCGGATTGGCTAACATCGCGCGAGCGAAGCAAATGAGTTGTCTTTGGCCGAGGGATACGCCGGAACCTTTTTCGCCAACCGCCGTATTAAAGCCGTTGGTTAATTCGGCGATCAGATCAAGAATTCCTAGTTTGCGTACCGCATCGATAACCTCAGCGTCGGTCGCATTGGGGCGACCTAAACGAATGTTCTCCATCACGGTTCCGGAGAACAAAAAATTCGACTGAGTAACAATTCCCATGTGGTGATGGAGGGAGTCGGAACTGATGTGAATGATGTCCTTGCCATCAATAAGAATTTTCCCTGATGAAGGGAGATAAAATTTTGCGATCAAATTGATGATCGTTGATTTCCCACAGCCCGTGTGGCCAACCAACGCAATAGTTTGCCCAGCTTCGGCGGTGAAAGTTATATCGTGTAAAACTTGTCGGTCAGCAACATAGCCGAATGAAATATTTTGAAAGGTAATGTGTCCCGTCATATCATTAATCGGGCGCGCTTCAGGGGAGTCTTCCCAATCTGGTTTGGTATCAAGCAAATGGAATACGCGTTCTGCACCAGCCATTGCGGTTAAGGCTTGGCTATATTGATTGCCAATGACTTGAATCGGATGAAAAAATAATCCCGCCAAAAAGAAAAACATAATAATATCATCAATGCCCGCTTGACCATTAAACGCTTGCCAGCCGCCAATAAATAGCATTACACTGATAAAAATTTGGCTATTGAGATCCAGTAGTGGGACGAAAATCGCTGAGGTCCGAGCTACGTTCATATTGTAATGGGCATGGTCAATTATAAGCGAACGGAACAATCCGGCGTTGACTTCTTGACGTACAAAGCCTTGGGTGACGCGAATACCATTAACGGATTCCGCTAACGTGGCGGTGACGCGGCTAAAACTTTCTTGGGCATCGCGTGACACATCGCTCATACGTGCGCGAAAATGGCGATTGATGGCCCATAAAATTGGGCCGAGCGCCAACACCACGAGGAATAAGAGCCAATCGTACCACAGCATTAATATGGCAGCGACGATCATGGTTCCGCCTTGAACGGTGCTGACAAATAACACGTCTTGCACGCCACTACGTACCGATTCGATATCACCAGTAACGCGTCCAATGATGCGTCCCAGGCGTGTACGGGTGAAATATCCCATGGTTAATCGGTGCAGGTGAGTGTGAATGGCGATGCGTAAATCATGGACGACAGCTTCGCCAAATTGCAACGCTAAACGTTGGCGAAAATGAAACGACGTGACGGTGAAAATAGCCATGGCTAAAAACGCAACAGCTCCCCACATGGTGCCAGCTACGTCGCCATTGGTAATTGGTCCGCCAATAACGCTGGCTAATATCCAACTCAACAGCGGTAATTGTAGAGCGCGTAGTAGGACAAAAAATATCAACCAACGCAGTAATTTTGGATAGGGTCGCGCAAAGGTAAATAGGCGTTTAATTAATGACCATTCAAGCGGTCGGCGATCGTGTTCATCTTCTTCATCATGTGGTCGAGCCGTATGTGTCAGGCGCAAGGTGCCGCGGCGACGATGCGTGGCAGTGTCGCTCATGGTGTGACCTGATTATCTGACATTGTGTCGGAAATGGGGATGTCTAAACCTTCCGCGGCGTCATGTAATAACTGTAATTTTGCGACGGATTGGTACGGACCATCTTGGCTCATGAGTTCGGCGTGACTGCCATGTTGGATAATTTGACCATCTTGCAGGACGACGATCAAATCGGCGCGTCGTAAGGTCGAAATACGATTGGCAATAATAAACGTCGTGCGCCCAGCAATGGCGTTGTCCATTGCTGATAAAATAATCTGTTCGGTTTCTGGGTCGATGGCGGCAGTTGGGTCGTCTAATAATAAAATTGGCGGCTCTAATAATAAGGCCCGTGCAATGGCCAGTCGTTGACGCTGGCCGCCAGATAAGGTGATGCCGCTTTCACCTAACACGGTGTCGTAGCCTTTTGGCAGGGCGCAAATAAAATCATGGGCTTGAGCGATGCGCGCCGCACGTTCGATCTGTTCTTGCGTCGCGGTGGGATGTCCGAACGATAAATTTGCCGACACCGTATTGGAGAACAAAAAACTTTCTTGAAAGACGATGCCGATATTGCGGCGCAGATCGTCTAGGTCGATGTCGCGTAAATCATGTCCATCTAAGGTTATTTTTCCCGCAGTGGGATCGTAAAACCTGGGAATGAGCGACATCAACGTGCTTTTCCCGGAACCAGTAGCGCCTAAAATAGCGACGCATTGGCCAGGGTTAATGGTGAGAGTGATATGATGAAGTACGGGGTCGTCGGCGTGATAAGCA
>CANETI010000331.1 GCA_947440715.1 Planctomycetota bacterium
TGATGGCGCCGAAGGCGATCTCGCGAAATTACAGCCGGTATTGAATGCGACTAATACTCGCTCGCTGCGTGCCGCTGCGCGTGCGGTGCGAATTGAGACGAGTGTGCGAAATTATTTACTCGAATTAGTACGCGCCACGCGCCAAGCCAAAGGTTTAGTGCAAGGAGCCAGCCCCCGCGCGGGCCTCGGATTGCAACGCGCAGCCCAAGCACGCGCGTTATTGAAAGGTCGGGATTTTTTAATTCCTGAAGACGTGCAAGCCTTAGGCGTCGCCGCACTGGCACATCGTGTTTCACCACGGGCTGGGCAACAATCCGATACCGTTATCCATAGCCTGATGGAAATGGTGCCTGTCCCAAGATGACGGTCTCAATATGACAGCCCAGGCGAATAGCGCGTTCCCAAACCTCGATGAAAATCGTGCTCGCCCACGCTTCACCTGGCTCGGTTGGTTTGTGCTGCTCGAAGCGGGATTATTAACTGCCACCTTGTTGATGCCCACCTGGCAACCCAAACCACTCGGCATAGCGTTAGCCTTTGGATTAATTTTCGCCCTTATCGTCGCGGTATGGAAAACGCCACGTTCACTATCCGGTGTTCGTGGCACCTGGATTTTACCATCTTCAGCGCATGCTGGTGACGAAGTAACCATCGGCGCTTCGCTGAGTGCTCAAGATGGATCGCCGCCTATCGCATTGGAAGCGTGGCAACCATTACAACGACGTTTTGATGTCATGGCACGTCTTACTGGTTTAGATCAATTACCAACACGGCCTTCGTGGGTGACAAGATTTCCCAAACGCGGACTCAATCGTTTACCACCACTGACCGTGCGCACCAGTCAACCGTTCGGCTTAGTCACCGCGAGTTTACAAATCAGCGACAGCGCAGAATTAATCGTGCTACCAGCCATCGGACGCATCCGTCGCGAATTAAAAACACGCATTAATAAATGGCTCGAAGCGCAATCCCTCACCCCCGATCCCGGAGATGATGAACTCGCTCGCTTACGCGATTATCGCGCCGGCGATCCTCCGCATCGTATTCATTGGAAAGCGAGCGCACGACACCGTTCATTATTGGTGACCGAGCGACACGCCGCTGGTTGTCGCCGACTGGCCTTAGTTATTGATACCACGATGGGTTCGGATGGACGAAAATTAGAACGACTCATTTCCGTAGCCGCGACGCTGGTTGATTATTTCGTCAATGAAGGCTGGGCGGTTTCACTCTATGGTCATTTTGCTCCTCGTGGAGTTGAGGGTTCACGCCTCCGTTTACTCGAAACGTTGGCATTAGCGGGCGCAGAGAACGGATCCCTGCACGACGTGATCCCTTCCAATCGTGCCGTGATAGTCCTCGCACTTTCCGACTTTGCGGCAAATGACTATTCGCCAAAACCCATGGTCCTGACACTTGATGAATGCGATTCATTAGTTTGGTTGCCACGGCGGGTGCGCTAATGCGATTCAGCGGAATAACTCCACTTTCGATATGCCATCTGGCCTTTTATTCGCTCATCGCTTTATATTTGTGTGCTTTCCACAGTAGCAGCGAAACTCCCGTCCTAATTATTTACTTCTCCGGCGTGGTCGCTGAATTATTGCCGCGTTGGTTACGACGATTGTTTTTACCCGAGATATTATTGGTCACCGTAACCGCCTTATGTTGGTGGCTTTTGGTTCCGCCACAGAGCCAAGAGGCAATGCATGGCACCGCAGGAATTACCATTGCCTATTGGTTGCTGATCCCAAGCCGACTAGGCATGTTACGTTGGGTGCTCAGTTTAGTCATCGTTGAATTATTGCTGATGTCGCGTCTGCCCAATACTGGTTTAGCCACCTTAGTCGCTGTCCCAATTGGATTAGCTGCTCTTGGAATGGATAGCTGGCTAGCTGGTGCAATTCCCGCGCGCGCGAGTGCTCGACTGAAGACACAAATAGCACATTCCATTGTTCGTTGGGCCATCATACCCGTTTGTTTTGTGGTAATTATTGCCGTGAGTGTTGGTAGCTGGGTGGTTAAGGAAGTCGCTCATTATCATGTTACCCATAAAGCCGCCGCCAACCAAGGCTCAAAGTTTGGTCCTGTCGTCATTGGGCTGGAAGAAAGCCTGTCCATTGGTAATCACAATTCAGTCGATCGCGATCCGCGTATCGCTGCGCGACTAACCTGGGAAGCCGGCGCCGATCCGGTTGGTATGGTGTATTTGCGTGCGCTCGCGTTATCGCAAATGAGTTTGGATGGCTCAACGCTATCTTGGAAACCCGACAGCAGCTTGCCGCTCAAAACCGCACCACCGGCATCTCATCAACCGACTCGTTGGGCCCGTATTTTACGCATGCCGAGCCGTACGGACGTCGTTTTGCGACCGGATGGTGGCGATGCAACCGACCTCGAAGGCGTGGTGGTCGATGGTGATAACAATCGCTATCGGCCGCTCTTGGGCGAAGCCTTGCGCAGTTACCGCGTCGATTTTGACGATGGACAATTAGAAGCTGATGTGAACACGTTAGCGCAATATCGAACCGTCGCAGTGGAATTAAAGGATTTACCTTGGCAAGAAATTGAGGATGCACGTTGGCGTACGGTCAGCCCAGAACGTGCAGCCACTCTTATTCGTGAGCGATTACAAGAACGTTGTAATTATGCCTTAGAAAACTTACCCGTAGCAGCGCCTGGACCTGGCGGCGTCTTGCGCGGATTTCTTTTTGGCCGCACTGAGGCCGAACGACGTGGACACTGTCAATATTTCTCGACCGCTGCCGTAATCTTATTACGGCGCGCCGGACATACGGCACGTTGCGTCGCTGGTTTCGCCAGTATTGAGTTTGACGATCGTGGAATCGTTTTCCGTGGTTTGCATGCCCACGCCTGGATCGAAGTGGTTAACGCCGAAGGCCGCTGGCAACGTTTTGATCCGACCCCTTCTATACGAAATGAATTGGTTACCGAGGGTATTAAATTAGATGGCAATTCTGCGACAGACGCACAAGAGGCAGAGCCAGAAGCTTTATTACCAGTGGATAAAGAAAATCCGGAATCGTTATCCGCCATTGCTATGAACTGGTGGCCGGTGTCCGCGATCTTTGCCGCCAGTCTAGTCTTCGTTGTGGTGCTGGTTATTCGCCGCACGCGCAATCACGGCTCCAAAGATCCGCGACTAGCAGAATTACAACGTCGCAATGATGACCTCATGCGCCTCGCAATGACACTGGGCGTTTCCATCAAACCCGCGACCACGCTGAGTGAAATCGCTACGTCCCTTGAACTACGTACGGGCATTGATTTACATCACCATTTAGATGCCCATTTAGCGGCTCGCTTTGGTAACGGCCCGTTACCGGAACCATGGCCAATCGAAGCTCTGAAGCAGGCTGCGCGCGTCAAACCCAGCCAGACAAAACAGCCAACAACGCCGTCCTGACGCTCTGGGCTTGTCCTGCTCGCAATATCCCCACGCTGCCGCGCTCTATGCCGCTTACTCCATCAGCTCTCCTCGCTCGCTTCGGTTCACCGCTCTACGTTTACGATCTCGCCATCGTGCGCGCTCGGGCACAAGCGTTGAAACAA
>CANETI010000332.1 GCA_947440715.1 Planctomycetota bacterium
GATGTCTCGTGTGAATGGAAATTTTTTAGCTCTGAAAGAGGTCAATCAATGATCGACAGTCCATAAAGTACTAAGCCAGCAAAAGAAATAGTCATCTGAGCGGACATCGGACATCGGACATCGGACCAGTCCGATGTCTCAGAAGTCCTAATACCGCCCCTCCCCACCTCGTGATTTCCTCCCCTCCCATGCCATATCCTCCCCGTTGGATTGGGGGCGAAGCGCGACAGGCTGCCACGCTTCCTCGCTGAAAGGCTTTTATGCTGACCATTACGTTGTTATCGTTTGTGGTTTGTACTGGTTTGGTGGCCTTTGGCACCTGGGTTATTACTCGGCGTGACCAGCATACGGGAACATCCGGTTATTTCTTAGCCGGACGTTCTTTAGGGGCGGTATTCATTTGCGGGTCCTTGCTGCTGACAAATTTATCAACCGAACAATTAATTGGCTTGAATGGCGATGCCTTCAAAGACGGGCTTCACGTGATGGCTTGGGAAGTCTTTACCGTCATTTCATTGGTCTTAATGGCCTTATTCTTTTTACCCAAATTTTTAAAGAGCGGCATTGCCACGGTGCCGCAGTATTTAGAGCTACGCTTTAATCATACCACCCAAGCTATTTGTAACATTATTTTTCTAATCGCTTATGCGGTTATTTTATTGCCCATCATTTTATATACTGGCGGAACCGGACTATCTGACATTGTTGATATCACTGGCATTCTCGGGATTTCAAAGACATCTGCGTTATGGCTGATGGTGTGGATTGTTGGAATCCTTGGCTCCATCTATGCTATTTTTGGTGGACTGAGGGCTGTCGCCGTTTCTGATACGCTCAATGGCGTGCTGTTACTGACAGGCGGTTTCATGATTGTTGGGTTTGGATTGGCCGCCGTTGGTAAAGGTGAAGGCATGCTAGCTGGATTAAATATTTTGACCACGACTCATCCTGAGCGTTTCAATTCTATCGGTGGACCAAAACAATCAGTGCCATTTTCAACTCTGTTTACTGGCGTTATTATGCTCTGTACGTTCTATTGGTGTACCAACCAACAAATTATTCAACGCACCTTAGCCGCTAAGAATTTAGCCGAAGGTCAAAAAGGTGTCTTGCTAACAGGGTTACTCAAATTATTAGGGCCACTCTACCTCGTTTTACCAGGGATTATTGCATTTCATCTTTATGCCAATCAGCCCGACTTTAAACCGGTAAATGCTTATGGAACCTTAGTGCGCGACGTTTTACCGGCTCCGCTGACAGGTTTTTTCTTAGCGGCCATTGTTGGGGCGGTACTTAGCTCATTTAATTCCGCGCTCAATAGTACCTGCACTATTTTTAGTCTGGGCATTTATAAAGGCCTATTACGTAAAGACGCTAGCGAAGCTGAAGTGGTTAATTCAGGTAAATGGTTTGGTTTTGCTATCGCCATTGTTTCTATGTCACTAGCGCCACTGCTGGCGGGTCAGGACAGTATTTTTGGTTATCTGCAACAGATGAATGCGATCTATTTCATTCCGATTCTCGCTGTTGTAATGGTGGGGATGTTAACGCGTCGCGTCCCCGCTGTGGCCGCAAATGTTGGATTAATTATGGGCGTTAGCCTCATCGCTCTTGGCTACTTTATCCCATCATTCGACCAGGCGATAAAGAATTCTGTGGGCGGTTTTCATTTTATTGGCATCGTTTTTGCCATAATCGTCATCACCATGCTGATCATTGGCCAAATCGCACCACGCACCGAGGCATGGGAACAAAAATATTCCGGCGATGTAGACATGACCCCCTGGCGTCACGTTGTACCAGCGAGTATCGGCCTGCTGATTGCGGTCGCCGCGATATACCTTTATTTCGCTGATTTTTCCGTGCTCTCAACAGCGCCAACATCGACCACGGTGCCAACTACCGTGATTGAAGTCGCACCCAAATAAAACGCGAATAAGGCGGTGAAATAACTCCTTTACGGTTTTTCTTCCTCAGCAAGGCCCCAGGGTAATTTACCCAGCACGCGGCCAAGCATTTTGACCGCTAATATTTGCAGGCGTTGGCGGACTTGCACTTCGCCGACACCGATGTCGAGATTCAATTCCGGAGCGGTACTAATCACCGTTCCGTGGTCGGGATAGAAAGCGAAGGTGGCCAGGATATCTTTAAGGCGCTGTTTTGGGATTTCTTTGCGCAACAAGGTGTAGATATGCAGCGGTAATTCGGCTTCGAATTGTCCCTGACCAATATCTTCCAGGACACTGACGCATAATAAATTACGAATGCGTTCCTCCACCTTGGGGACTTGGCCTGGGGGCCAAGCGATCAATTTATCGATAAAATCATCCCAGTCTTTTTTACGCTCAGGAAAATCATTGAGATTATCCAGATCATGGGCGAACGGGATTTCCCAGGTATTATCCGCGCTGAATTCTTCCCAGATTATTTTCCCAATATCCTCATCGCTTGGTGGTTTAGGTGGCGCGGTGTCAGCGTCGGACTTTGGGATTTCAACGGTTTCAGTGTAATTTAGTTCGGCACTGGGTTGTTTGAGCGGCGCTTCGGTAACGGGCGGCGTGGTAACGGGAGGAGTCACGGGAGCTGGCTCGTCAGCGCTCCACCCAGCCAAGGTCGCGCACAACACCAAAACCGTACTTACTCGCCGCATGAGAAACCTCTGTATTGATTACGGGGTTGGGGTCACTTGTGTCGCCAACCAAACGGGGAAGACCTTATACAAAATGCCTGCGCCCACCCAGGTAGCCAGTGCTAAGGCTATCCAAGACCAGGCTTTGGGATGCAATCGCTCGTCTGCTTCCCAGCGGAATAATTTCCAACCTGCTACAATTGCCGCGCAACCAATTAACAGCAACGTCAAAACACGCCACACGGCACGTTCCCATTCAAAGTCGTACATATAACACCGCTCAATTAATTCGACGGCATAGCGTCCAGGCAGAAATAATGACACATCTTGTGCCCAGTTCGGCAGCATGCGCAATGGCACACCAACGCCGCCAATCATGATCATCGGCAAAAACAAACTTTGCCCCATGGCCTGCACGGCGCCAATACTATTGGCTAATCCTGCGATTATTAATCCAACACCGATAAAGGCCAGGGTAATTAAAGCAAAAGCCACAAAAATAAATAACGACTGTTTAGGCCAATGAACTCCGTAAACCCACATGGCAATAGCCATTTGTAAAACCACAGAACTCGCAATTAAAATAAAACGAGAAATAATCGTGCTCGTTATGAAGGTGCCCGCACCTAATGGCGTTAAGCGATACCGGCGCCACACACCACGATCACGTTCATTCACCAACGTGATCGGCATGCCAAAACACGCGCCGCCTAATATGCTAATGACCAATAATGGTGCCATCGTTTTGGCCGCTAAGGTCGCATTAATTTGACCATCCTTGGTGGTCGCAAAGATGCTCATGAATGCAATTAGAAAAAATAAAGGTACGACATAACCAAAAATTAACGCCTGCCGGTTACGACAATTGAGCACCAGGCTAATCCAGACATGTTGCCAGAGTCCGCGCATTAATCCCTCAACCGCCGACC
>CANETI010000333.1 GCA_947440715.1 Planctomycetota bacterium
GGCGCAGGTTAATAAGTCATCACGGAATGCCCGTACGGATGCTTGGCGTTTGGTAGGATTTTTTGCTAAGCCATGCAGGATGACTGCTTCGAGGTCTGACGGGATTTTTTGCGCCGACGCCGAGCTGAGTGGAGCAGGTGTTTCGTTGATATGAGCCATCAGCGTTTCCATAGCAGAGGCTCGATCGAAGGGGCATTTTCCCGATAGTAAAAAATAACCGACACAAGCCAACGCATAAAGATCGCTGCGTCCATCAATGCCGGGTTTTTGCTCAATAACTTCTGGCGCCATGTACGGCGGAGTGCCACTAATAATGTCGGCGCGACTTAATTGTGGAGCATTATTTTCCATGCTCTTAACCAGACCGAAATCAAGCACTTTGAGCACATCGTTTTCGCCTCCGCGATTCGTGATAAATAAATTCGCCGGTTTAATGTCGCGATGAATCATCTGTAAATCGTGCGCTTCAGCGAGCGAACCACAGGCTTGTACCAGGAAATGAATGACGCGGGCGGCGGGTAACGGACCATATTTTCCTACCATTGCTTCTAAATCCATACCATCGAGTAATTCCATGGCATAATAAAACGTGCCGTCGGCGGTGCGCCCGTAGTCGTAAATGGCAATGGTGTTGGGATGCGATAAGCGGCAACACAGTTGAACCTCACGTTCAAAGCGGGCCAAGACTTCGTCAGTAATTCTTCCGGTAATTAATTTAATGGCCGTTGGACGACGCATAAGCGCATGTCGTCCGCGATAAACCGCGCCCATGCCCCCTTCGCCCAGTTTTCGTTCGAGGGTGTATTGGCCAAGTTGCTGCAATTGACCTTTAGCTTTTTCTAATTTGTGACTCAAGCGCGCGAGGTTGCTCATCCATAAAACACTGGCCACTGCGGCGATGGCGAGCAAGGCTAGGACGCTGAGAAATATTCCCCGCAAGAGCGCGAGTGGGCGGAAGGCTTCAGCGCTATCAATTTTGGTCATGACGCCCATGCCCGTTTCCCCCAGCATTTTCCAGGCAATCACTACGGGCACGCCACGATAGTCGAAGCCTTGATCAAGCGTTAGTCCAGGAGTCTTGGCAATGATACCGGCCGCTGCGGTGGTAAAAGGCCACTCACCGGGATTGCCGGAGACCGTATTTCCGTCGACTAATGTTGGTGGGCGGCGCAAACCGAGCCGCAGGATCGCATTCGGCGCTTCTTTAGGTATTAAACCACTGTCTTTAAGTTCCTTGAGATATCGACTACGCGAGGCGAGTAAGCCATCACTCGTGCAGGCATAGGTCTCACCCGTTTTGCCAAATCGTGCGGCCTCTAAAACGGTGCTGAACTCCGTCACCGGATCCATGGTGAACGCAAGAATCCCAACGGTGCGCTCGCCATCACGAATGGGGGCCGCAAGTAAAAATGCCGGGCGACGATTATCACCTTCGGACACCCACGTAGGAGGCAATAATACCGCCTTACCAGCAATGACTTCGGCAACGCGTGCGTGTAGCGCCGGCGGTAATACCGGCCAACCGCTAGCGCCGAGATCGCTGGCAATAACTCGGCCATCCATGGAAGCTAGTGCCCAGCCATCTAATTGTTGAGACGCAATTATATTATTTAGGCGACTGCTCAAAACCGGTCGCTGCGTTTCATCGCCAGCGAATAATGCCGCGGCCGCAGAGCGTACCACAGGACTATTAGCAATAATCATCGAGGTGTCGCGCTGACGCTCAAAGAAACGTTCAGACGTGACCTGGGCAATATTTAATGTTGATTCCAATGTTTCCGTGATCTGTCGTCGGACCTCAGTACTAATCATCGACAGAATGCCCCACGCAATAACCGTCAATAGCGCAAGCACGCCAAGCATAATGAGCCACGTGCGGCTGCGATTGTTGCGGGTAAACGTCGAGCCGGAAGGGACGGTGATGGGCATGGAGATGGAACCTGTTTACCTTGGTGAAGTAGTCTAGCAATGAATGGCAGGGATTAGTCTACGTGCTGAGTCACCTGATTAAAATTTATGCATGGTTTATTTTTATCGACGGGCTTAATATTCGGTGATGTTCAATTGTCCTCAATATCGTTCTTATATTCTTGATTTATTTTTCCCCATCCCACCAAATATTTGCCTGATGGCGAAGCGCGTCTAAACAGTGAGCTTGTCCACGACTATCGTTCCAGTTCATCATCGGCGCTTGTCGTTCATGAATATGGGCGGCGACGGTTAGCGCTTCTCTGGCATAGGTGTTCAAGCCATCGTCTAGGCAGGGAATGGTTTGGGTGCCATTCTGGTTCGTAATAATAAATGCCGCTTCCCCAGGGGTAGAACGCCACGGTTCGATAATATCGATGCGGCCAGTGCTTCCGATGAGCGACGCCGTAACCTGACGATGAGCGACGCAACTGGTGTACACGGTGCCAATGACGCCGTTAGGAAAATGCAGCGTGGCGCTGGCAGAAATATCCACGCCATCGCCGCCGAGCGTGGCGATGCAAGTGGTGGTGGAGGGTTCCGCGCCAGCGATCCAACGTAGCCACGAAATCGGATAACATCCGACATCCATTAAAGCGCCGCCTCCCATGGCCTTGGTCAGTAACCGCGGCACGTTGGGGGCATTAAAACAAAACGTAGCGTGGGCGATCCGTACCTCACCAATAACGCCAACGGTTAATAATTGCCGGAGTTCAGCCCAACGTGGGTGGCAACGATAGAGGAAGCCTTCCATGAAAAACGTATTCGCTTTTTTTACGACGCTTAAAACCGATTCTAATTCCCTGGCGGTCATTGCCGCAGGCTTTTCACATAACACGTGTTTACCAGCTTCGGCAGCACGTATGGACCATTCGGCGTGCTGATGATTAAGCAGTGCAATATAAACCACATCGACTTCAGGATCGTCAATCAATGCCTGATAAGTACCATGTGCACGCATGGTGCCAGCGGCGAACGATTGTGCCGACAATAAGGTGCGACTTCCAACCGCCACGATCGGGCAGCGATCAGCGATCATGCGTAAACCATCAACAAATTTACGTGCGATTCCGCCAGTGCCTAAAATACCCCAGCGTAACGCCGTCATGGTGAATGTGCCTGAATTGGTTGCTGCGGTTGTTGGTCAGGTGTTGCGTGGCGACCAGATAAAGCGACGGCTAATCCAGCCATAATTAACACCATGCCGACATAATCTTGCCAGCGCGGTGATTCTTTGAGTATGAGCAAGCTAAAAATGATGAAGACCGATAATGAAATGGCTTCTTGAATCATTTTTAATTGTGGGGCGGTAAATGCGCCGCCCAAACTAATATGGCCCAATCGATTGGCGGGCACGGCTAAACAATATTCAGGCAGGGCAATGAGCCAAGAAATAATAATGAAGCCAATTAAGGGATAAGCGGCAGGCGCTTTTAAATGCCAATACCAGGCGACCGTCATGAAAATATTAGACGCGATCAGCAGGAGGATGGTGTTCATAAGAGTTACTTAAGCGCTTGATGTCGCTGAACTACGCGAGCAATCGTAGCAGCGGCGAAGCCAGCACCAAA
>CANETI010000334.1 GCA_947440715.1 Planctomycetota bacterium
ATGGATCTTATTGGTTCTGACCCCGATACTCTTCATCGGTTTGAATTTATCCGTAGCTTATGGCGTTATGAGCTACGGCGCATCACAATGCGAACAACAGTTTGGGGTTAAGGTGGGTAGTGGAGAAGTAGCCATTATGGCAAATGGAGATGTATTACTGTTGTATGGCGTCGATAATTCTCTGTTTCAATATTGCAGTTTCTCTTTATGGCCATTTGGAAAAACCTCTAAATGGATGAAATTTAACGACACGCTCCTGCGTGACGAAAAGTAAGCCTAAATCTGCTACGTAGTTATTTGCTCCGAGATGTGAATGAAGTTTCTTGCGTTTCGAATGAGAGCGAAATGAAACTAGGATTATTTGGCCTGTAATGGGTAGTAAAAATGACTTATTAGAATTTCACATGCATTCGAGATTCTAACAAAAAAACGAGTAAGGCTGGCAGTCTGATGATGGTGGTTATTCGGCTCAAAGTGTAGCACTCACCAGCGCGCGGAGTTACGAGGATAAATTCCCACATGAGTAGCACATTTAGGGGATAATTCCCATCGAATAGAGGCGCATTCGTCGCTCGTGACCAAGCGGAAACTAAAATAAATGCAGTCGTGTGGTATTATCGCACACAACAAAGTACCTATTTTTTGGCTATGGGAAATTCCGACACGACACGTTTGTGGTCTCAGTGCATCAATACGCAATCGACTCAGACAAATTGATCACCACGACTTTAGGAGCCGCCATGCACTTGTTTACGAAATTCGCCCTTCCCATCGCGGTGGTTTCCCGCTTGGCCATTTGGCCGCTGAGTTCGGCGACCTTATCGCAGATGTCGACCTCGCACCGAGCGGCGGTGTCAGTGGTCGATGAAGGACCAGCGAATCCATCGCCAGCGAATCAGACCCAAACGATTGCGCGATTAAGTGATGAGGAACTCGCCAAGGCATCCATCACGATTGACGCCATAATAAATGCCGATCTCGAAAAGCTTAGTTTGAAGGCTTTGCCGAAAACCAAAGATGACCAATTTTTACGTCGCGTGTACCTCGACCTTGCTGGTCGCATTCCCACGGTTGAAGAAGCAGCGGCATTTTACGCCAATAAAAAAGGCGATAAACGCGATAGTTTAATTAAGACTGTGCTCGGCAGCCAAGCACATGTGCACCATATGTTTACCTGGTGGGCTGATCTTTTGCGTGCCGGTTCAACCTTGCAGGATAAATACACCGGAGCACCGTATATTGATTGGATAAAAAATTCGATCAAAGCGAATAAACCATTTGATAAAATGGTTTATGAAATGGTCACTGCTGAGGGCCCTGCCTTAGCACGCGGTAATGGCGCCACTGGTTTCTGGGTGACTGATAAAGGCATGCCGCAAGATAATATGGCCAACACGGTGCGTGTTTTCTTGGGTACGCGTTTGGCATGCGCTCAATGTCACGATCACCCATTCGATAAATGGACGCGCAAGGAATTCTTTGAAATGGTGGCGTTTACGGAAGGTGTGGAAACCCAGACGGGAAATAAAGAATATAAAAATGCGCTGAAAGGAGTGGGGGGCAAGAACCCTCCTGCTAATTTAAATAATATCGCTAATGATTTCGGCGAAAAGATCGGACTGAAAGTGACGGCGGGCAGTAATGGCGGAATGACGGCCCTGCCCAAGGATTATCAATACAAAGACGGACGACCTGGGGAAAAAATTAAAGCACTGACGATGTTCGAAGACGACATCCTGAAGGGAGAAAAAAGCTCCACTGCGCGTGACACCTATGCGAAATGGATGACCTCACCGGAAAACCCACGCTTTGCCTTGGTCGTAGCAAACCGGATATGGAAGAAATTGATGAAAGTTGGATTTATTGAACCCGTAGATGACTTTACCGATGAGACGGTGTCCAAGAATAAAGAATTAGCAGATTACTTAACCAAGCTCATGGTTAGCGTTAAATTCGATTTACGGAAATTCCAAGAAATAGTGGCGTCAACGGAAGCGTATCAACGCCAGGCGATCACCGAAGATGAAGACAAAATGGATTTTCATTACCATGGCATGCCATTGCAGCGCTTGTCCGCTGAGCAGGTGTGGGATTCGTTGATGACCCTGACGGTCGCCAATGTCGATAGCCTTAAAGGAGAAGGCGCTGAGCCGGATTATAAATTTTATGATGAATATAAAAACAAAACGACTGAGCAAATTGCTGAAGTAATACTGAAAATGAGCCAGTCGAGCGAACGCCTGGGAGAGATAAAAAAGGAGCTCAAAGAACTTAAAGGGCAAACGAAGGGGGGAAAAGAGGCCGCAAGTCAGCAAGCGAAGATTGAGAGTTTAATGAAGGAACAAGAAAAACTCATGGCTGCTGGCAACGACAAAAAGCGTAATCGCTATACCGGATTGGGCCCACTGCGTCGTGCGTCCGAATTGAGTTCGCCAACCCCACCGTCACATTTTCTCCGCGTCTTTGGCCAGTCTGATCGTTTCGTGATTGAAAATTCAACCGATTCATTGAATTTGACGCAATCATTAGATTTGATGAATGGGATGGTTGAAACCACCATCTTAGGCGATGAAAAATCGGTTTTATCGCAACAGTTGGCCAAGGTCAAATCACCAAGCGATACAATTCAAGTGATCTATTTTGCCGTGTTGTCACGCATGCCGACTTCGAGTGAAGTCAGCTTCGGTAATCGCGTGATGAGCTTAGCGCCGAACAAACGTGGCGCTGAATATTTGAGTTGGGCACTGATCAACAGTGCCGAATTCATGTTCAATCAATAACCCAAGCCATGACCGGAGCATTCTATGCTGAACAACCTTAATAAATTAGATGAACAATCACGCCGTTTGTTCATGGCCAACGTCGCAAAAGCGACCTTTGGTTTATCGTTCCTTCCTGTCTTTGCCCAGGGAGCTTATGCTGACACTCCAACTCCAGCTCCGGCAAAAAAAGAAATTGCCGAGGATCGTTATCACGAACGTCGTAGCAAACCGGCCAAACATTTAATTTATCTCTACATGTCTGGTGGCATGAGTCATGTTGATACTTTAGATCCGAAACCGGGATCAAGTTCACAAGGCCCATTTAAGGCAATTAACTCCGCTGCTGATGGCATTCAGATGGGCGAGCACTTGCCGTTATTGGCGAAGCTCATGAAGCATGGCACCATCATTCGCAGCCTTAACTCAAATGTTGGTGCTCACGCCGAAGCCGCTTATCTCATGCGTACCAGTTACGCCGCGCGCAATACGGTTCGTCATCCGAGTATGGCCGCCTGGTTGAATTATTTCCAAGGGACCGGCAAAGAGTCTTTACCCGGCGGTATTATGGTTTCTGGCGGAGGTGCTCATCCACTGTCGGGATTTCTCGAATCAAAATTCGCACCATTACCAATCGGTGATCCTCGGGCAGGACTCAAAAATAGTACTCCGCCCCCAGGAATTGATATGAAAGAAATGGGGAGTCGCATTGATGTATTGGGTCAGTTGAACAAGTCGTTTTACGCGAAGTACAATCAAAAGGCGATGCGTTCACAC
>CANETI010000335.1 GCA_947440715.1 Planctomycetota bacterium
AGGTAAAAATAGCACCACAAATTCGGGAGTTGGCTCTAATTTTTCCCAATACGATTTAGCGCTAAGTTTAATGAGGTGATCACGAATTTGACGGGCATGAGCCTTCAGTCGCTCGGTGCGCGCGTCGCCTTCTACTTCAAGTGCATCTAAATAGGCGGCGAGGGGGGCTTTCGCATCGACCACGATGCATTTTCCGCCTGGGAGTTTCACCACTAAATCTGGGCGTAAGCGACCATCGTCGCTATTGACCGATTCTTGCTGCGAAAAGTCGCAATATTCCAACATGCCAGCAAGTTCGACTACGCGTTTGAGTTGAATTTCACCCCAACGTCCGCGCACGGTTGGCGCGCGTAAGGCGGTCACTAAATTACGGGTTTCAGTCTGTAGTTGGCCCTGGCCAAGCGCGAGCGCTTTGACTTGTTCTTTGAGTTCACTGTAGGCACCAACACGGGATTTTTCTAATTCGCTGAGCGAGCCGCCAACTTTTTCTAATGATTCTTTGATGGGCTTTAAAACTGCGTCGATGGCTTGTTGACGCAGGGTCAAGTCGCCTTTGGCGCCTTCTTGGAATTTTTCCAACGTGGCTTTGGCCAAATCCATAAATGATTGATTATTATGCCGCAGAGATTCGGCGGAGAGCGCTTTAAATGCATCGGATAATTTAATTTGCGCGTGATCGAGTAACGCGAGTTTTTCTGTGGCCGCGCGGCGTTCTTCTTCTAGGCGAGTCGTGAGTTCGGCGACGCGAATACCTTGGCCGGAATTGTCATGTCGTAAGCGCTCAACGACCTGTGCGGCGTCCGTTATTTGTTGTTTTAGTTCGTTGATTAAGCGTTCATTAGCAGCGAGTCGCTCACCTAAGATGGCGCGGTCGGCTTGGCCTTCGCCTTTCGCTTCGTCGTAACCGTGACGGTACATTTCCGCCGCACGTGCGCGCAGCAACATCCACGTGATTAACGTGACTAAGAGGCCCGCGCCGCCGCCGGCACAGAACCACATCAGCGGGCCCATCATCGTCGGTGTGGTTGAGGACATATCAGCCATGACGGTCCTTTAAGCCCTGTCTTTAACCACTTGGTTAATAAGGCTATTATTTTCCGTGGCAGTTGCGGAATTGTGATCCGGAACCGCAGGGGCAGGGATCCATTGGCGCTGGGCGTTTGGATGGTGTGCCTGATGGTAATGCACCAGCACGTTGTTGCTGCGCGGCAGCTTCAGCGGGCGAATGCGGCGCTTCGCCACTGGCTGCTGCGGCTAAAGCTTTAAATCCACCGGCTTCTAAGCTACCCGCTGGACCGGAATCTTCAGGTGGTTGGGCTTGTACCTGTAAGCGGAAAAACAACTTAGCGACGTCATTATTAATGAGCACATTCATGGCCGAGAATAAGCGATAGCCTTCTTCTTTGTAGCGCATGCGCGGATCTTTTTGCGCGTAGCCTTCTAAACCGATGGCGTGGCGTAAATGATCCATGCCGTAGAGATGATCTTTCCAGCGACGATCAATCACATCAAGCAGCACAAAGCGTAAAACATGTTCGTAAACTTCGCCCAATTCGGTACGGCGCGTGGTAATATGATTGCTGACGTCCTTCATCACATATTCAAGACAGGCATCGCCACCATCTTTAATGGGGATGGCGGCGATCGGCAGATTTGGCAGACCGAATTCTTTGTTATAGCCTTCGCTGATGCTGGTAGCTAATTCCGTACCGCGCGTGCCATCAATGGCCGATTTCTGTATCAGTTCGTCCACCGATTTACGGTAGAGACCGAGCAACATTTTCTCCAGCTCTTTGCCTTCTAATACCTGTTGGCGTTGGCGATAAATAATCGTGCGCTGACTGTTGGCGACTTGATCGTATTCCAATAAATTTTTACGAATGCCGTAATGGAATTCTTCGACTTTCTTTTGCGCTTTTTCAACTTGGCGCGTGACCAACGGAGATTCGATGGGGATACCATCTTTCAGTCCCATTTTGCGCATTAAATTAGACATCGTTGGACCGGCGAAGCGCTTCATCAAATCGTCATCAAGCGAAAGGTAAAAACGCGTCGAACCAGGATCACCCTGGCGACCAGAACGGCCGCGTAGCTGATTATCGATACGACGACTTTCATGGCGTTCCGTGCCAACAATACGCAGACCACCTAATTGACGAACGTCGACTTTTTGCCGTAAGGTTGAGGGCAACGGCAGCGGAGGATAACCCGCCAATTTCCGTTTTGTATTAATCGATTTTAATAATTGTTCTTTAGGCGAACCGCGCATTTGTTCGGCTTCTTTTTCGCCGACAAATTTCTTCACCCACAAATCCAACGTCGCTTCATCAATGGCGTCGGCTTGATCGTGAATGGTCAAGCGTTTGGGCATTAAATCATGTGCTTGCCAATGTTTGAATGCGGCTTCGCCGGTCGTTGAGCCCAACACAATATCGGTACCGCGCCCTGCCATATTGGTGGCGATGGTGACACCGCCAAAGAAACCCGCGTGGCTGACGATTTCCGCTTCACGTTGATGTTGGCGCGCATTCAGCACGTTATGCGGCACACCTTTGCGCGTCAGCAATTCGCTTAAGCGTTCACTGACTTCAACCGAAATGGTACCAACCAACACTGGTTGTCCGATGGCGTGGAGCTCTTCTACTTCGTTGGCAATTGCTTCATATTTTTCGCGGTCCGAACCGTAGATCAAATCAGGCAAATCATTACGCACGACTGGGCGATTTGGCGTGATGGCCACTACTTCTAATTTATAAATGGCATTAAACTCATTGGCCTCGGTCATGGCCGTACCGGTCATACCGGCCAGCTTGGTGTAGAGGCGGAAAAAGTTTTGAAGCGTAATGGTGGCGTAGGTCTGATTTTCTTCTTTTGGTTCGACCTTTTCTTTGGCTTCAATGGCTTGGTGTAAACCATCGGACCAACGACGGCCATCTAGAGTACGCCCAGTAAATTCATCAACGATTTTGATCATACCATCGCTGACTAAATATTCTTTATCGCGGTGGTATAAATGAAGGGCTTTGAGCGCATTGTCCAAGAAATGCGGCAAGTGCATCGCCTCGCCGTCATACAGATTTACAACGCCAAATAGTTTAGCGGCTTTATCAATGCCGGGGTCGCTCAAGGTAATGTGGCGGTCTTTGATATCGACTTCGAAGTCGACGCCTTTTTCCAGTTGCGCAGCGACTTCATTGGCCTGGGCGTAAAATTGTTTGCGGCCAACGGCGGGTCCACTGATAATTAATGGGGTACGCGCTTCGTCGATTAATACCGAGTCAACTTCGTCGATTACGGCGAATGTGCGACGGGTTTGCACCTGTTCATCAAGCGAACGCGCTAAATTGTCGCGTAGGTAGTCGAAGCCAAATTCGTTATTGGTGCCATAGGTGACATCACAGGCATAAATTTGTTTACGTAAGGACGGTGGTTGTTGATTTTGAATCGCACCAACGGACATGCCTAAGAACTTTAACGTCGGCATATTCCATTTGGCAT
>CANETI010000336.1 GCA_947440715.1 Planctomycetota bacterium
AAGGCCTGCCCCCTATGTCAAATACATTTCTTTACCCCCTAACGATTCGACGCAAACACTAGGCAAACGGGAACTTATCGCGCAGTTTGATCATGTCTGACTCCAGCGCTTTCAAGAACGCTGAAAATTTTACCTGATTGCTGTCATTAAGTGCAATCAAATGGTGATGAGCCTGCCTGATTAATTCCATGCGCTGCATCGGGGATAATGCGGGATTTGCCGGGATTCGTACAAATTCGAGATCTGCTGGGTCGGTCTGCGCCACCACGGGCAAAACTTCACTTACGCCTAACATATTAAGCAATTTAAGATTCATTTCCGACGGGTTAACCACCACCATTTTGCCCTGCATTGGCACCAGTAATTGAGAAAATCCCACTAAAAGTCCCATAAACGTGCTATCCATACCCGTGCACGCTGACAGATCTACGCACACCACGCGCGCGCCTTGATCGATCATTTCCTGCAGAAAAGCCGATAACATCGGCGCATTTTTCATATTGGCCAAGCCCAGCGAACGGACAAAAACCGTACTTCCGAGACGCGCCACTAAATAATTCGCGTCACTCAAGCCTGGCTCCCCATTAAAGCTTTTGCCTGATTAAGAGCCGCCGTTCCGCCACCAAGCATTTCTGCCAGTTCAACGAGTCGTTGCTCTCCGGCAACCTCTACAACCGCCACATCGGTGCGATGCTGGAGTTGTTGTTTGCGCACCGTGTAATGTTTAGTGGCAGCGGCAGCGACTTGGGGCGTATGCGTAATGGCGAGCACGGTACGGTCACGTCCAAGTGCGGCTAATTTATTGCCAATAATCGTTCCTAATCTTCCTCCAACGCCGCTATCGACTTCATCAAATATAAGGACAGGCGTTTGATCTTGAGCGGCAAGCACAATGGCAAAAGCGAGCGACAATCGAGCCGCTTCTCCACCAGATGCGACTTTACCTAAACGATCTGCAGGTAAGCCAGGGTTGGTTGCCACAGCAATTTCTTGCAGCACCAAGCCATGCGGACCCGGCGTGGCCAGCCGCTCCTCCATTAATTCGAGACGTGTTTTAGGCATACCTAAATCGGCTAATTCTTTGCAGACGGCTTTTGATAACCGCTTGAATATTGCCTGTCTCTTACTGTGTAATTGTTCGCCTAATGTTTGACGCTGCGCCTGACTAGCAAATAATTGTGAACGCGCCAATTCACGGCGTTCATCAATACCTTCTATTGCCGCGATTCTTTCTTCAATTGATTGCCAAGCATCAATTATCGCCTGCTCACTGTCACCGTGTTTGCGCATGAGTGAATACCACGCATCGCGTTGCTCTTCGCACAACTTAAGTGCCTGTGAATCCGATTGAATTGATTCCACTGCCGATTGGCAACCAACACTCGCATCGCGCACTAATTCAACAGCTTGCGTACAAGCGAGCGCTGCATTTTTCAATTGTGCATCTGGTGCATCATGCAACGATTTAACAATGGCGCTCAAATGACGCAAAACTGATTGTTCGCGTTCGGTTAAAATGTCTGACGCATGGGCAGCGCGTTGTCGCCAGGTTTCAGCACTGGCTAATAATTCACAGCGCTGTTCAAGCGCAACCAAATCTCCGGGTTTGGGCGCCAATCCGGCCAGTTCTTGGGCTTGGAAACGCAGAAAATCCAACTCCTTAACACTATTACGCTCGCCCGATTCTATCTCCTGCAAGGCTCGTTCACTCGCAAGGCATTGTTGATGGGCATCACGATATTCATTAGCGACTGTCTCTATATTTCCATACGCATCTAAAAGCGCCAACTGACGCGCAACATCGCCCATGCGCATCGCTTCGTGTTGCGCACGTATTTCAACTAAAAATTCGGCCGCCTGTTGGAGCGCTGCCACCGTCACTGGAGTATCATTTATCCACGATTGCGTGCGTCCCTGGGCGGTTATGCGACGGCGTAAAATACACTGTCCATCCACAACCGCGACACCGGTAGCGCGTTCAATGCCTGCTCCAATGGGCGCGGACACATGAAAGACACCGGTCACCGTCGATTCGTCGCCATGCGGTCCAATGACCTTCGCACTGGCTCGTCCGCCCAACAAAATTACCAACGCATCAAGCAGCAAGCTTTTACCGGCACCAGTTTCGCCACTGATGACCGTCAGTCCTTGGCCAGGAGCCAAGCGAGCGCGCTCTACGATAACAAGATTGTGCACAACGAGTTCGATCAGCATACCACACCGCAACAGGGTCGCGCATAGCACCAAACTCTTGGACAGTGGCAAGAGGTTTGCCAGGCACCAATACACGACCACCGCTGCTCACAAAAGCAGCGGTGATCACTTGAAAACACAGAAATAGCTGAAACCGAAAGATTATTTCGGCGGATTGAGAGCGGCATCGGCCTGCTGCTGAACCTGTTTCGCTTGCTCTATAGCACCTGGATCCACCAGCAATTCTTCGGCGGTACGTGCTTGTTTATAGGCTTCTTTGTATTGCCCCATCGCCAGTTTGAGTCGAGCATTGTCCAAATTGCCCATGCCGTGTTTAGGATTAATAGTGAGCAGCTGCTGTGCCCAGGCTGCGGCCTTGTCATGCGCACCAGCTTCAACAGCGATATGAAGGGCTCCAGCTAACGCTTCTACGTTTTGCGGATGACGCACCACGCATTGCTCAAAAGCTTCGACCGCTTCGACCTTACGATCTAACGACCACAAATAACTGCCTAAATCAAAGAAGTTCTCGATGCGATCTGGTTCAATTTCCGTAATTGCTTTCATATGAATAATCGCTTGCTCAGGCTGCTTTTCGACTCGGTAACGCTCAGACAACGTGCGGCGAGCTGGCAAAAATTTCGCATCGGCTGTAACAGCGGCTAAATACCGCTCGACAGCCATGGCAATGGTCGCCACTTGGCGTGCCGTGCCAATTTGCAGCTCGGCATTTACCGCAGCTGCCGCTTCTATGACTTGGCCGCTACCATAATACGTTTCGGCATCGGTCGGATTGAGACGAATCGCGATGTCATATTCTCGTAACGCAGTAACAAAATCTTCGTTTGCGGTAGTTCCGCCTTTTTGTCCACGATGCAGATAAACTGCACCAATCGCTTTATGCATGCGATGGTCTTTAGGCGTCAAATCGATGGCCTTTCGCAGCGCCTCAATGGCTTCTACGTAACTACCTTCTTGATCGAGGATACGGCCCAAATACCAACGGACTTCAGCGTTATTTGGACGTAAGCGGACTGCTTTTTCACATTCGCGGCGTGCTTCCGAGTAACGACCTTGACCGGCAAGGGTGATACCAAGCACCGCGTACGCATCGCCCTGCTCCGGATCAAGCTCGACTGCCATGCGTGCATGACCAATGGCTTCTTGATAACGCGCGGCTCGATTTTCGGCTGACAAGACTTGCTCGCCCGTTTCAGCAATCGCTTTGGCCAATAAATAATGCATGGAAGCTCGGGTCTTTTGATCCACGAGGCTGTAATCTTCTTTAACCAAGGCCAACACTT
>CANETI010000337.1 GCA_947440715.1 Planctomycetota bacterium
ATATGTACACCTATTGGAATATCCGCATTAATTTCGATAAAACCCTGGATTAAATAATAACGTCCTGGCACGACTAGTCCGCCGTTAACTCGTACGGTAGAAAAATCATCGCTAAACACGGCAATAACATGACCGCCTTCACCTCGATCCGTTATACGCAAAGGAAGCCCTTGTCCCGGAATCGGTTTAATAGCAGCCCAGACAGCTTGTCCGCTAATAATATGGCCCTCGTTGGTAATTGTAATCTGACCTGGTTTTTCGACAAAGTTTAATTTATTTTGAGCTTGGGCATGTTGTGTAACTTGTTGTGAGTCAGAATTATTTTCCGTTTTCGAAGATGATTTTTCTTTTATGGCAGGTGGAAAAATATCGGTATCGGTAGAAGCAATTCGCATTTGAGCGCCATTAGTTACGGTAGTTTTATGTTCACCAATGTTTTTTTTCTGTGTATTTAATAGTTGGCGCATTTGTTCGACGACGGCGGATGTTTCCGTATCAAAAATAGGCAATTGCTCAATGCGACCATCCATAACAGCTCCAAGGGCTGCATAAGCGCGAGCCTGAGCAGGAGTAAAAGAGCCGATGTCCGTAGGTAGAGCTGGCCCCGCAGGAGCTCGCATGGTTATAGGTCCATTATTACCAATGCGAATGTCTGAAGATCTATCAGGTGTAGTGACAGTTGTGGTGGGTTGTTGTACGTAATAATGAACTGTAACGGCAAGAAAAAAAAACAGAATCAGGGCAGCAATCGAGCGTTTCATGGAACGAGTGTTAGTGTGATTGTAAGTCCGTTAAAATTTTGAGTGGTTGGTAAAATGATGTGAATGGGAGGGCCAACACTGTCAAAGTCAGGTGCGCTGTTTGGGTCGGTGCCGGAATTCGCTCCTAACGGATCAGGACTTTCAGAGTTGGTATCAAAAACATAATGCACATTGGTTTCGTTATCATGGGGCCAATAACTCTGAACTTGAGCGGCACTATTATTGCCGCCAAAATTCATCGTGAGATAACCATTTCCTGTGTTTGTAATGACTTGGCTAGGTGTAACATTCAATGTGTGGATAAAGGCGTCTGATCGATCCGCTATGCCAACCATAGAGGTGGTTGTTCGCATCATGGGCAGACGATGATAAACGGTATTCCATAATAATGAGACAGCAGGTAATCCACCATTCGAAGCGACATCTTCACTCACGGTCGTGGCGCCTGCCCAAGCCGTGCCGCCATTTGCAGCGACTCCTGCTGTAATACGATCTGAAAAACTGTTAGAAACGAAAAAGCGTTTAGAATTATCAGATTCCCCATGAGTTAAAGTGGAGGTTTCACATTGATAGCCTGCGTGCTTTGTTGCAGATGTTAAATAGCCAACTTGTTCAGTAACGGCTAAAATACCACTACGGGTGCGATAATTATTTAATTCTGCTAACTCATTTGCTTGTGATGTCGGCATAGTAATATTGCTGGTTGTAAAGGTCCACGTGTGCGAAAAGGTATCTGAGCTAGCAGTGGCGTTAACGGCAATCGTATAGTTACGGTTTGTTAATAATGGAGCTTGAGGCAGAATAAATATTTCACCGGTATTTAAACGGCTATCTAAATACACCCCGTCACCAACAGGTCGTGTAGTGCCGCCGATTAGAACAACTAATCGTAATCCGGTAGCGGCAATTGTAGCGGTCCCACTACTTGTTGTCCCTCCTCCTCCACCACTCGTTGTAGGCGCACTACTCCCTCCTCCTCCGTCTCCCCCACCCCCACCACAACTAATCATGGTCGCGATAGAGCCGATTAACAGAAAGGGTGAACCAATACGCATGGTGAACTCCATGTAGGTAGACGATAAGAGTTTGATCAATGAAGCTATGGATTTAACCACAGCATTACGCACGTGAGGCACGCGGTGTAGGTGACAAATCAATGATTAAGGAGAGGTTGTACGCCAAATAATCGGCTGTTTGACGCCTTCAGCTGCTTTTCCCTGAGTGTCATGGTTGCCAGATAGGCTGGCAACATAAACCGCTAGGGCGTGCAGGTCGGTAACTGATAAGACGGGTTTCCATGGAGCCATGCCTTTGGTGGGGTTGCCATTGGCGATGCTTTCGACGATGCGTTGCATATCGGAACCGTGTAGCCAATAGTCATCGCGTAAATTCGGCCCAACTAATCCCTGTCCGTTAATGCCATGACATAAGGTACAATAACGTAAAAATAATTGGCGGCCTTGTTCATGTAAGTTGCTATCATGAATAAGAACACGTAAGGCCGATTCGCTGAGGACTTCTCGATAATGTATAACCGTCGGTGCAGCGCCAGCGCGATGCACGGCCCAGGAGAGCAAGGCAATGGTTGCTGCAGCAATGACGCCGACAGCGACGAGTGGTAACCACGAGCGATTCTCAACCACGTATCGACCTTATTAACAACTTAGAATTTGAAAAAATAACCAGCGCCAGCAGTTGCGGCAACTTCGGTACCGTCTTTATCAATGATACCAAGTGCAGCAAAAATTTCTAAATGATGACGGCTATCGCCTGGGATTGGTGGAATCGGTAAATTGTATAATGCCATGTATGATAATTCACCGCGAGCGTCATCGTTCTCTCGGCCATTGTGATAGGCGACGCGTGGTCCCATGTATAAATCGTGGTTCTCTGGTAATTTTAAAAACGTGGTGTGCCACAAAAAAGCGAAGGCACCGGCAGGGCGATCTTTGTCGTGGATAAATAATTCTGGGCGTAGGCGATACTGGTCTTCAAGGATGTCGAATTCAGCGAAAGCGCCGAATTCGAAACCACTGGTGCCAACGCTGGCCTGGGGGCCATAGCGAACTTCTGTCCAATCAACACCGATTGCTGAAGTGGTGAGGCTAGCAATCAAAAGGAGGGGGAAAGCGTTACGCATGGGAATGGGTCCTTTGCCTGTAAGCCAGCGCACGGATTTGTGGTGACGGGCCAAAGCTTAGAGCGACTCAAAATCGGCCAAGGTGATTTCACTGCGAAAGCCCGTCTGCGTTTGAGTCGTGGCTGTCGGACGGTGCCGTAAAAGACCATTGCGCCGCGCTGCCAAGGACCATGGTTTCTCGCCAAACGTCAGAGGACCCTTCCCATGCAGATCGACAAAAACGCCGTTGTTTCGTTCCATTACACCGTGGTAACCAGTGAAGGTGAGCCCGTCGATAAAAGCGAACAAGGCGAGCCCTTGGTCTATTTACATGGTCATGGCCATATTGTTCCTGGTCTCGAATCGCAAATGCTGAGCAAAAAATCTGGTGATAAATTCACCGCTAAGGTTGCAGCAAAAGATGCCTATGGCGAACACGACAAAGAACTCGATCTGCAAGTGCCGTTAGAAGTTTTTCCGCCGAATGTGCAGCCGCAGATCCAACCCGGCTTCCGTTTCCGTGCTGAACACCCAACGCTGCAAGGCAATGAAGTCACCTTCACCGTGCACCAAGTGGATAAACAGCATGCGTTTGTGAGCGGCAATCA
>CANETI010000338.1 GCA_947440715.1 Planctomycetota bacterium
ATGGTTTTGCCCGAGCCGGGCGGACCAATAAATAACGCGTTATGAGAACCACTGGCAGCAATCAGTAATGCGCGCTTGGCAAATTCTTGACCGCGCACATCGGATAATTCTGGTCCGTCGGTTAAACTTAGCGTAACGGGTTCGACGGTGGCGACCGGCGCGCTAGCGAGTCCGTTACGCAACCATTCGCATAACTCCGCGACCGTTCCTGGGGTATGCACGGTGATGCCCACCACGACCACGGCTTCTGCAGCGTTGCTGTTCGCCACGACCATGCGTTTTATTCCACGATCGCGGGCCGCAATGGCGCAGGCTAAAACTCCACGACAGGGACGTAAGCTGCCATCAAGCGCCAACTCGGCTAAAAATACCGTGTCGGCTGGTGGTGGTGGCAAATGATTTTCGCTCATGGTAGAGGCAAAACCTATCGCGATGGCTAAATCAAAGGCGGGTCCTTCTTTGCGGCGATCGGCTGGCGCTAAATTCACCACTAAATGATCCCCAGGGCGATGGGCCAATTTGCTGGCAAATAATGCAGGCGTTACGCGATCAATTGATTCGCGAACGGCTTGATCGGGCAAGCCAACCACCGTGGTGCGGCCAATACCAACTTTTGGTTCATGACGGCTGACTTCGACCTCGACCAGATAACCGTCGACGCCTTCCACCGTGCCAGCCATGACTTTAACGAGTTCCATAGCTTGCTGTCCTAACATGGTTTGATTGAAGGTGCAAGGAGGGGGCGGAGCGGGTGTCTTTCAATTTTAGACAGGGATTAATTTATTGGTTAAAACTTAAAAGGCATAAAGAGGATTCGCGCAGAGAGCCTTTCGTCGCCTGCCCAAGCGGATTGGTCAAAGTGGTCGGAAAGTTCGCGTGGCGGTTATAAAGAGCGTCTGGTTGCATTGCCGAGTTTCGCTCCATAGTTCGCCCCATCATGCGCCTCCAGCCCACTGTTTTGCTGCTCGCACTGCGACTTACGCCGGGGTTCCTCGCGTAGACGAGTGAAACCCCATTTGGGGGTGAACGGGCTTGGTGCCCGCGCCCTTTGCCTATCCTTCCAAAAAATCACCGTCTGCGACTTGCTCGCACATGCGCTTTTCGACCGCGTATGCCAAGAGTCAAGCGCACTACTATAAGCTACGATACAATCATCGTGGCAGGACAAATGACCATGACGACGACCAAACCATCGACGACCAATCCGATAACCAACACCGATCGCGTGTTAATTTTTGACACGACCTTGCGTGATGGCGAGCAATCGCCCGGCGCATCAATGAACTTGGCCGAAAAATTAGAAGTGGCGCGTACGCTCGAAACGCTGGGCGTCGATATTATCGAAGCCGGGTTTCCCGTAGCATCACCAGGGGATTTCGAAGCGGTGAAAGCCATCGCCGAGCAGTCTACCCGTTCGATTATTTGTGGTTTGGCGCGCGCGCTGAAAGGCGATATCGATCGCGCGGCTGAAGCGGTGAAGCCAGCGGGCAAGCGTGCGCGTATTCATGTATTTTTGGCGACCAGCGCGATTCACCGCCAATTTAAATTGAACAAAGTGAAAGAAGAAATCGTCAAGCAAGCGCGTGAGTCGGTGGCTTACGCAAAGACCTTAATTGATGATATTGAATTTAGCCCAGAAGACGCATCGCGGACTGAACCGGATTTCTTGGCGGAAGTCGTACAGGCAGTTATCGAAGCAGGCGCGCGTACGGTGAATATTCCAGATACGGTCGGTTATGCTTATCCGAATGATTACGCTGATTTAATCACCTATTTGCGCGCTAACGTTAAAGACATTGATAAAGCGGTTATCAGTGTGCATTGCCACAATGATTTGGGCTTGGCTGTAGCCAACAGCTTGGCGGCCGTACGTGCGGGTGCGCGACAAGTGGAATGCACCATTAATGGTATCGGTGAACGTGCGGGTAATTGTTCGCTGGAAGAAGTGGTTATGGCCATGCGGGTACGCAAAGACATGTTTGGTGGCATTACTACCGGTATCGCTTCGGCACATTTGTACGGTGCATCGCGTTTGGTGCAGTCGATCACCGGCTTAATGGTGCAACGCAATAAAGCCATTGTCGGTGATAATGCTTTTGCCCATGAATCGGGCATTCATCAACATGGCATGATGAAAAATCCAGAATGTTACGAAATTATGACGCCCAAGTCAGTCGGCGTTCCCGAAACCAATTTAGTGTTGGGCAAGCACTCTGGTCGCGCAGCGTTGGGCAAACATTTAGAAACGCTGGGCTTAGGCGTCAGTGAATCCGACATGGGTAAATTATTTGATGCGTTTAAAGTGCTCGCCGACCGTAAAAAAGAAGTCTATGACGGTGATTTAATTGCTTTAGTCGAAGAAGTCGTGCGTGGACGCACGGTTGATTCGTGGGTGTTGGATTACTTACACACGGCTTCGTCATCTGGCGAAGGTGCTGGCAGCGGTGCGTTGGCAACCGCCACGGTCCGCTTAAAAAAAGGCGAGCAGCGCATCATCGACGCGGCGACCGGTGATGGTCCCGTGGACGCCGCCGTTCAGGCCATCAATCGCATCTGCGGCTTCACCGGTTCAGTCGAAGACTTCCGCTTACGCGCCGTCACGAAAGGTGGCGATGCGCAAGGCGAAGTCTCTATCCGCGTGCGCGTCAAACCGGTTGGCGAAGATGGCCCAGGAATCGTGGTCGGAGGCAAAGGCCTCTCGACGGACATCGTTCACGCCAGCGCTTTAGCTTATCTCGATGCCATCAACCGCGTCGCCTTCCAAACTGGTCGTCTTGATTACCGAAACGCGACGGTTTGATTTTTGACTGCTTTTGACTGGTCCGATCGCCTTCGGCTTGTCCGATCGCCTTCGGCTTGTCCGAGGTCCGAGGTCTAGACGTCGGACATCGGACAAGCCGAAGGCGATCGGACGTCGGACGTCGAATAGGACGTATTCCCCCTGGCCCTGTGGTAGATTTCCGTAGTCTTCGCCACCCCACCTGGAACATCTCATGCCGACTTCCATCAATGGACAGCTCACTGGCGCTGGTAAGCGCTTCGCAATTGCAGCTTCGCGTTTTAATGGCGCGATTGTTGAACAACTCGTGGCCGCTGCGGTTGACGCGCTGATTCGCCACGGTGTTGCCGATAAAGACATTACGGTGGTGCGTTGCCCAGGTGCCTGGGAATTGCCGTTGGTGGTGCAAAAATTAGCCGCCAGTAAAAAAGCTGACGCCGTTATTGCGTTGGGCTGTGTAATTCGCGGCGACACACCGCACTTTGATTATGTGGCTGGCGAGTGTGCAAAGGGTATTGCTGCGGTCCAAGCTCACAGCGGCATACCGGTCGCTTTTGGTGTACTCACCACGGACACCACCGAACAAGCACAAGCACGTGCTGGTTTGAAGGCTGGCAATAAAGGTGTTGATGCTGCCATGACGGCGTTGGAGATGGTCAATTTAATGGGACAACTGTGACCGCCGTGACGAAAAAAGCTTCAGTAA
>CANETI010000339.1 GCA_947440715.1 Planctomycetota bacterium
CGCCGTAGCGGAAATGCTCAAAGAAGCATTGCGGGAATTACACGACGATAAACCACGGATAAAATCTATGAGCGCGTTTCCGTGGATCATGGAAGAACAAATCTGCGGGAACTGGCATTAATATTTAATTGAGTTAGAATCGGTATGAGAATTAGTGAGTCTAAACGTTCCATTATAAACCCAAATGCCCGCTTTAATTTTTTCATAAACACGAACCTTTTCCGAATCCATTTTTCCGGCCAGATAATCGTGAGCTGATTTTTCAAATAATCCATTTTGTGTGAGCTTACCCCCGATTGACGTTCTTGGCTGGTCAACCGTTTTAGGGTCTAATCCACCGGGAGTTTTATTGATGTCGTGGCCTTCATAAATTAGCACCGTTCCATCGTCTGATATTACGTCGTGGTAAGGAGCGCCAACACGAATGCTCATCAGAATAACGGAATATAAACCGCGGAGCTTAAAATTCATTCCACGTTGTAGGTTACATTTTTCTGCAACGCAGAGTTCCATGTATGAAATTATATCACCAGGTTTCACAGTAATTGTTCCGAATTGTGTAAAAGAAAGCTAATATGGTTTAGAGGACCGCTCCAAAAATACTCACTCAACCACAAATCGAAACCCAACATAATTCAACGCTGCATCAGCAGGCAAACCTTGGCGTTGGGCGGCGCGGCAGCGTTCTGGGGGATAGAACCAGCAGCCGCCGCGGACGATGGATAATCCGCCGGTGGTGTTTTCTGGATTCGAGATGGGGTCGCTGACGTAAGAAGCTTGGCCGTCCCAGGCGTCGCGGCACCATTCTAAAATATTGCCGTGCATATCGGATAATCCGAATTGATTGGGCGTGAGGGTGGCGATGGGTTTAATGCCGAGCTCACCATCACCGACGCGTTGGCTGATCCAGCGCATGGCGGCGGCTTCGGCTTCGACGGGATCGTTGGCAGCTTCGCGCCAAATGGTGGCGAGTTCAGGCGGAGCCATCCAGCCTTGTTTATTGGGCGTTGGCTGCGCGGAAAAGGGGCCATCGCTGCCTGCGCGACAGGCGTATTCCCATTGCGCTTCGGTTGGTAATTGCGCGGTGATACCGAGGCCCTTGAGTTTCGCACAAAATTGCTGGGCTTCGTGCCAACTAACGCCTTCGACCGGTAAATTATCACCCACACGACTACTAGGATTTTGTCCCATGACGGCTTGGTAGAGCGGCTGGGATACTTCAGTCGCTAACATCCAAAAGCCTTTATCGAGTGTTACTTGGTGAGTATTTTCAAATGCTTGCCGTCCGGCCTCGTTTGCGGGACTACCCATATTGAATGACCCAGGGGCACAAAAACGTAATCGTACAGGAACACCAAGAATATTGGCGTCAGCCGATTTTCCTTGGGCGTCATAGGTGACTAATGTGGCCCAAGTGGGTGTCTCATTTAGATCCTTTGTCTGAGTCGTACCAAACGACATGCCCTGCATAGAATACCACACGCCAACTAATACGCCGACGACCACCAACATGGAGATAACCTTTAAAACAAAGGGGTCTACGCTGTGCGGACGCTTATTTGCACCAGTCGTGACGCGCGTACCTGGGAGCGATGCGGCGATGATTTCTGCGCGCGACGTTTCCAAAGATGCGGCAATAGGAACGGTGTGTAATAGACGTTGGCCACCGCGCAGACGTTCTAAATCTTCCAGGAATTCCTGAGGCGTTTGGTAGCGATTTTCGCGTTCCTTGGCCATCGCTTTGGCGATGACAGCCACCACGGTGCTGGGTAAGGTTTTATCGTGCGTGCGTGGATCAGGTGGCGGTTCGGTTAATACTTTGTGGGTGATGACATAACTCGTCTCGCCGACGTACGGCTCAACCCCAGCCAGCAAAGTATAGAGCGTGGCACCGAGTGAATAAATGTCCGCGCGAATATCGAGATCAGCCACGCCCTTAATTTGTTCTGGCGACATGTAGCTGGGTGTACCCCAGGAGGTACCAGTCATGGTCATGCGATCTTCGCCATCAGCCGCACGTGCTAAACCAAGGTCACCTATTTTTGGTTGACCATCGCGATCGACGAAAATATTAGCTGGTTTAATATCACGATGCACCAACCCAGCAGCATGAATGGCGCTCAGTCCCTTGGCGCAACCAATCATATAACCAACGGCATCGTCAACGGGCAGGCGACCACGGCGTTTCAGTATTTTATGTAAATCACTGCCAGTCACTAATTCCAACGCCATGTACATGAAGCCATCAAATTCGCCGGCATCATAAATCGCTACCACATTATCATGTTTGACCTGCGCCATCGCATGGGATTCGCGAATAAAGCGTAGAGAAAAATCGGCACTGTCCGCGACGGCAGGTTTCAGCAATTTAAGGGCGACACGACGGCCCAACGTCGTGTGCTCTGCTTCAAATACTTGGGCCATGCCACCCGCGCCCAACACGCGTAGGCGGCGATAGCCAGCAATAATTTCTGGGGGCTGACGTGCTTTATGGTTATTGTTTTGCGGTGGACTGATGCCTGCCTGCACCGTCACAGTCGCTGCCGACATCACGCTAGGAGAAATCTGCGTTGGAGCGTTGCCATCCACGCTGATGGGCATGGTTGGCAGCTCGCTCGACGGTGTACCAGTGGATGCGATTGGCACCGTTGGTAGTTCACTAGTAGGCGATGTTGGTCGTGGTGTATTTGGCGGAGTATCGGAACCCATGTTGTAAGTATTCCGCTAAATGACGATGACGCCAGCTAGGACTAGTTGCTAGCTGGGGCTCAGGTGCGGTTTAATGCCACGCAGCAGCGTGTCGGCACTCGGGCGAGTGAAAGGATTTACCAATAATCGCCAGCATTCTTGGCCATGTTGATCAATTAGCACGGCCAGACGTCGGGTTCCCCACCACGCAGCGGCTCCGTAGGCGCGCGCGCATGCGTGGTTCGGATCACTGAAAAGGGGAAAGGTAAAACCGTGGGCGTGGGCAAAGTGCTGATGCTGCTTGGCGGAATCGGGATTAATCCCAACAACCTGTACGCCCAGTGTCGTGAAGTCAGCTAAACGATCGCGATAGTCGCACAACTGCGCGGTGCAGACGCGGGTTTCGTTGCGGGGATAAAAAATCAGTAAAATCGGGCCGGTAGCCCATAATGACGACAGCGTTACTGACTGTCCATCTTGCGCGATCACCGTGACGTCTGGCGCTGCGGTCATTGGGCAGGTACAGTTTTATTTTTGTTGGGATCTGGCTCTAATGCCTTTTGTTCATCTGCCTTTTTTTGTTCATCTGCCTTTTTTTGTTCTAATGCCTTTTGTTCTTCTGTTTGTGTGATCGCTTTCCAGTGCGAAGTAATTGCTGGCCATTGCCACCAAACCCCGGCTAATAAAGCCAAAAGGACCAATGCAACGATGATGACATTGCGTTTCCATGATTTTTTGTCGGCAAACGGATCATGTAAGACGCGACTACTACCTGGGGGAAATTGTCGCA